>NZ_JBFADP010000002.1:0-244803 GCF_040641415.1 Streptomyces sp. NPDC020875
CTCTCCTCGTCGCCCTTGTAGGGAGTCGGGCCCCTTTTCTCAGGGGCGGGGAGCGGGAGAGCATTTAGGGGCGCGGGGAACTGCGCGACAAGCCACAGGCGGGCCGCGGACCGCGAACAGCAGCAGGCCACCGGGCGCGGCGCGGATAGTTCGCGGCGGAGGCGCTCCGCAGCTCGGGGCCCCCGGGAAAAATCAGTGCGCGGAGCCGGAGAGCTGGAGGCCGATCACGCCGACGATCACCAGGGAGATCGAGATGATCTTCAGGGTGGAGACCAGGTCCCCCAGGAAGATCATTCCGTAGATCGCCGTACCCGCCGCGCCGATCCCCGTCCACACCGCGTACGCCGGGCCCACGTCGAGCTTCTTCAGCGCGAGGGTCAGCAGGCCGAAGCTGCCGAGCGCGAAGGCGGCGAAGGCGACCGTCGGCCAGAGCCGGGTGAAGCCGTGGGAGAGCTTCAGACAGACGGCGAATCCCGTCTCCAGGATCCCGGCGACGACCACCAGCAGCCACGCCATGTGTGTGCCTCCCCGACAGTCGGTGACTGCTTCGTCTGACTTGTTGCGATTATGCACTTACCAACATCAGTACGCCGCAAACGTGACCGATTCACCCGACCGCGCGCCGCTCGGGGAGGCACGGCGGCGCGCCGACCGGTCCGTTCGGCCGGGTTCACTCCGCGGGCGGGGGCCGTCTGGGCGCCGCCACGGCCGCCCTGACCAGGGCCGCGACCCCTTCGCGGTCGGGAGCCACGACATAGGAGAGGGCCAGCCGGACGGTGAGTTCGCAGCGGTGGGCGAGTATCGCCGTCTCGTCCGGATGGGTGGGGCCGCCGCCCGTACGGGACCGTTCGAGGGCGGCGAGGGTACGGTCCCGTACCGCCGCCGCCACATCCGCGGGGGCCGGGGGTCCGGCGTCCGCGCGGCGCTGGGCGGGTGCCCCGGCCGACGGCGAGCCGCGCCCCGCGGACCTCGGCGCAGGCAGCCGTTCGCCCCAGCAGCCGGTGAGCAGCGCCCGCAGCAGTGGCCGGGCCCGCGCCTGGGCGACGGTCCACTCGGCGAGGACGACGAGCCGCTCCACCGCGCCGGGTCCGTTCCGTTCCGAGAAGAGCCGGTCGACGCCGTGCAGATAGGCATCGGCCTCGCGTCGCACCAGCGCCCGGGCCAGCCCGTCCTTGCCGCCGAACTCGTTGTAGAGGGTCTGCCGGGAGACCCCCGCCGACGCTGCGACGTCGACCATCCGAACCGCCGACCAGGGCCGCTGGTCGAGCGCCCGCAGAGCGGCGTTCAGCAGGGACTCTCGCGCTGTCGGCACGGTCACCTCCAGGCCCCGGGGCGCGTCGGCGTGTCCCTGCCAGAGTTGACGGGGGCCCGGACGGTGTCAAGGGGGCCTCAGGCGGCCCCGGCCCGGCGCGGCGGCGCACCGATAGGGTGAGGATCATGCCCGAATACGACGATGATCTGCGCCTCGCCCATGTCCTCGCCGACGCCGCCGACGCGGCCACCACGGCCCGGTTCCGGGCGCTCGATCTGAAGGTCGAGACCAAGCCGGACATGACCCCGGTCTCGGAGGCCGACCGGGCGGCCGAGGAGCTGATCCGGGGACAGCTCCAGCGGGCGAGGCCCAGGGACGCGATCCTGGGCGAGGAGTACGGGGTGCAGGGCACGGGACCCCGCCGCTGGGTGATCGACCCGATCGACGGCACCAAGAACTACGTACGCGGGGTACCGGTCTGGGCGACCCTGATCTCCCTCACCGCCCAGGACGACGACGGCGTCTACCAGCCGGTCGTCGGGGTGGTCTCGGCGCCCGCCCTCGGGCGGCGCTGGTGGGCCGCGAAGGGCTCGGGCGCCTATACGGGCCGCTCGCTCACCTCGGCGACGCCGCTGCGGGTGTCCCGGGTGTCCCGGCTCGCGGACGCCTCGTTCGGCTACTCGTCGCTGACGGGCTGGGAGGAGCGGGGTCGGCTGGACGCCTTCCTCCAGCTCTCCCGGGACTGCTGGCGCACCCGCGCCTACGGCGACTTCTGGCCGTACATGATGGTCGCCGAGGGTTCCGTCGACATCTGCGCGGAGCCCGAGCTGTCGCTCTGGGACATGGCCGCGCTGGTCGTCGTCCTCCAGGAGGCGGGCGGGGTCTTCACCGGCCTCGACGGGCGGCCGGGCCCGCACAGCGGAAACGGCGTGGCGTCGAACGGGCTGCTCCACGAGGAGCTGCTGGCCCGGCTCGGCGACGCCTGACGGACCCCGGGCGGCCGTAGCCCGAGGGGCACCTGACGGTCGGCGCCTGACGGACGGCGGTACGGGATCGGTGCCGTACCGCCGCCCTATTGTCGTACCGGTTCACCGAGGAGGAACGACCGATTCCGGCCACCGCGCGCCACGGCGGGCGGCGGGCGGAATCGGCGAGCGATCGGACGCGGATTCGACCGTCGAACCGGACTCCGGACCGACGCCGCATCGCACGCGGAATCCGACCCTCCTACCCCCTTGATGCCGCTCCCGAGGGCTGCAACTCTGAAAGTGCCCTCGTTTGTGAACTTGTGAATCGGTTCTCGAAAGGCCGGTTCCCCAAGGAGGTGGCCCCATCCATGCTCGTCCGTGACGCCATGAGCACGGTGGTCCTCACCATCGGGCCCGCTCACACCCTCCGTCAGGCCGCCGGTCTGATGTCCTCCCGTCGCGTCGGCGCGGCCGTGGTCCTCGACGGCGACGGGGAGGGACCGGGCATCCTGACCGAGCGCGACATCCTCACCGCCGTCGGCACCGGGCAGGACCCCGACCGGGAGACCGCCGGCGCCCACACCACCACCGACGTCGTCTTCGCCGCACCCTCCTGGACCCTGGAGGAAGCGGCGGAGGCCATGTCCCACGGCGGATTCCGCCATCTGATCGTGCTGGACGACAACGGCCCCGTCGGCATCGTCTCCGTACGCGACATCGTCCGCTGCTGGGCCCCGGCCCGCCGCCACCGGACGACCCTGGTCGGCTGACCCGGCCGGTCACCACCGGCCCGGTCGCGCGAACGCGCGGAGGCCGGTGCCCCGTCGTGATCCGACGGGGCACCGGCCTCCGACTCCTCCGGCGGGCGCCGTCAGCCGCGCAGGGCCTGGACCGCGGCTTCCAGCCGCTTGCCGAAGTCTCCGTCCGCCTGACGGAAGTTGTTGATCGCCCGCTCGGCGATGTCGTCCCGCGACACCCCCGAGATGGCGCCGGCCAGGGCGTCGACCAGCCGGCCCTTCTCGTCCTCGGACATCAGCCGGTAGAGGTCACCGGCCTGGACGAAGTCGTTGTCCTCGGCATGGCTCGGGGCGGCGTGGTCGCCCGTGACCCCGCTGACCGCGGTGGCCGACCAGAGCGGCCGGTCCGTCTGGTGCGGGCCGCCGAAGCTGTTCGGCTCGTAGTTCTTCGCGCCCTTGTGGCGGCCGTCGTACAGCAGGCCGTCGCGGGCGTTGGTACGCGCCTCGGTGGCGTGCGGCCGGTTCACCGGCAGGTGGTCGGCGTTGATGCCGACGCGGTAGCGGTGGGCGTCGCCGTAGGCGAAGAGACGGCCCTGGAGCATCTTGTCCGGGGAGGGGCCGATACCGGGCACGAAGTGCGCCGGGCTGAAGATCGACTGCTCGACCTCGGCGAAGATGTTCTCCGGGTTGCGGTTCAGCTCCAGCTTGCCGATCTCGATCGGCGGGTAGTCCGCGTGCGGCCAGACCTTGGTCAGGTCGAACGGGTTGAAGCGGTAGTTCGCCGCCTCCGCCGCGGGCATGATCTGCACCTGCACGGTCCAGCTCGGGAACCCGCCCCGCTCGATGGACTCCCGCAGATCCCGCTGGTGGCTGTCGGGGTCCTTACCGGCCAGCTCGTCGGCCTCGGCGGCGGTCAGGGTCTTGATGCCCTGGTCGGTCTTGAAGTGGTACTTGACCCAGAAGACCTCGCCCGCCTCGTTGTTCCACTGATAGGTGTGCGAGCCGTAGCCGTTCATATGACGGTACGAGGCCGGGATGCCGCGGTCGCCGTGGAGCCAGGTCACCTGGTGGGTCGACTCCGGGGAGAGACCCCAGAAGTCCCATACGTTGTCCGGCTCCTGCGAACCCGTGTACGGGTCGCGCTTCTGGGTGTGGATGAAGTCCGGGAACTTGATGGCGTCCTTGACGAAGAACACCGGGGTGTTGTTGCCGACGAGGTCGTAGTTGCCCTCCTCGGTATAGAACTTCAGGGCGAAACCACGCGGGTCGCGCACCGCGTCGGCGGCGCCCAGATTGCCCGCGACCGTCGAGAAGCGCAGAAAGACCTCGGTCTCCTTGCCGACCGCGGAGAGGAACGCGGCCCGGGTCCACTCGCTGACGTCCCGGGTGAGGGTGAAGGTGCCGTAGGCACCGGCGCCGCGGGCGTGGACCACGCGCTCCGGGATGCGCTCGCGGTTGAAGTGGGCGAGCTTCTCCAACAGGAGCTGGTCCTGGACGAGGACCGGTCCGCCGACGCCCGCCGTCTCGCTGTTCTGGTTGTCGGCGACCGGAGCCCCGGTTGCCGTGGTGAGCGGTCCCTGCGTCACGTGCGCCTCCTGCGTCATACCTGCGTGTCCTGTCCCATGGCGATCGTTCCGCCGAACCCGATCCTACGATGGACTTTGTCTAAGTCAAGCGCGCATCCAAAGTCACACCCGTTCGGGATCTGGTCGCACCGCTGTTAAGCTGGTCCTTATGAGTGACCTGCTGGAACGACTCCGCGGACGCGGCTGGCGCATGACCGCCCAGCGGCGAGTAGTGGCCGAGGTCCTCGACGGCGAGCACGTCCATCTGACCGCCGACGAGGTACACGCGCGTGCCGTGGAACGGCTCCCGGAGATCTCCCGGGCGACGGTCTACAACACCCTGGGCGAGCTCGTCTCCCTCGGCGAGGTGCTGGAAGTCGCCACGGACCGCCGCGCCAAGCGGTACGACCCCAACGCGCACCGCCCCCACCACCACCTGGTCTGCGCCGGCTGCGGCGCCATCAGGGACGTCCACCCCGCGGGAAACCCGCTGGCCGACCTGCCCGACTCCGAGCGCTTCGGCTTCACGGTCTCGGACGTCGAGGTGACGTACAAGGGCATCTGCCCGAACTGCGCCTAACCCCCGGCGGCGACGAGGCCGCCGGGGCGCTCCGCACATCCTGGAACATGCCGAAAGCCCGGATTCCCTGAGGAATCCGGGCCTTCGGTTTCAGTAGCGGGGACAGGATTTGAACCTGCGACCTCTGGGTTATGAGCCCAGCGAGCTACCGAGCTGCTCCACCCCGCGTCGGTGAACCCAACAGTACGTGCCACCCCCGCCCAAAGCAAATCCCCTCCGGGAAGGCCCCGCCACGCACGACCCGGGGCGCCGGGCGTTGTTCGCGCAGTTCCGCGGCCTGTGCTTTCGGTGATGGGGGGACCCCAGCGCCTTGGCTCTCCACGGCGTCGCCGACTACCCGGTCTCGCCCGGCGCCATCGGGTATTCCCCGGCCTGCGGACCGTGGTTGGTTGCTCGCGCAGTTCCGCGCGCCCCTGGTTGCCTTCCTGGTCGCCCTCGGAAAGGGACTGGCCCTTTGTGAGCGGGGCCGGGGCCCATTTCGGGGACGGTGCCGGGGAGAGCATTTAGGGGCGCGGGGAACTGCGCGACCAGCCAGCCACGGTCCGCGGACCGCGAACAAGACCAGGCGGCCGGGCGCGGCCCGGGTCTTTCGGCGACGCCGTGGAGGGCCAAGGCGCTGGGCCCCCCTCGCCAAAGGCACAGGCCGGGGAACTGCGCGAGCAACCACGACGGTGACGCGGACCGCGTACGGCGTCAGGTCGCCGGACGCGGGCCGAGGCCAAGGCCCCCGGAGGGTCAGGCGGTCAGCTCCTGGTGGAGCGCGTCGCGGAGGCGGGCCGCGCGTTCCGTGACCTCCGAGGGGCCCAGTTCCTCCGCCCGCGCGCACCACCGCTTGCCCTCGGCCAGTTCGCCGCGGCGCGCCGCCAGCAGCGCGAGGCGGAGCGCGGCCCGGCCGTGGCCCGCGTGGGCGGCCCGGGTCCACCAGAGGGCCGCTTCGCGCTCGTTGCCGTCGCGGGCCAGCAGCAGCCCGAGGTTGAACGCGCCGTTGCGGCTGCCCGCCTCGGCCGCCTCCCGGTACCAGCGGGCCGCCGAGGCGATGTCGCCGCGCGCCGCGGCCAGCATCCCGACCCGGACCTGCGCCCTGCGGTGGCCCTGCTCGGCGGCCCGCTCGTACCACTCCTCGCATTCGGTCTTCGCGGCCGTCGTCTCGCCCAGGGCGGGCGGGCCCGGCGGCGGCTGGCGGGCGTCCAGCAGGGTGGCGAGCCGGAACGCGGCCTCGGCGCTGCCGCCGCCCGCCGCGCAGCGCAGATGGCGCTCGGCGGTCTGCTCGTCGCCCTCGCGCAGCCGGGCCGTGCCGACCTGGAGCGCGGCCTCGGTGTGCCCGGCGGCGGCGGCCCGCTCGTACCACTTCAGGGCCGTACGGTCGTCGTCCCGGCCGACGTAGAGGATGCCCAGGTTGAACGCGGCGTCGACGCTGCCCGCCTCGGCGGCCTTGGAGAACCAGGGCTCGGCGCCGACCGGGTCGCCCGCCTGGAGCAGCAGGACGGCGAGTGCGTTGGCCGCTTCGCGGTGACCGGCGTACGCGGCCTGCCGGTACCACTGCTCGGCCTGCGCGGTCCGGTCCTGGGCGGTGCAGAGCAGCCCGAGGTTGTAGGCGCCGTTGACGTCGCCCGCGCTCATGGCGGCCCGGTACCAGCGCTCGGCGGTCTGCGGCTCGCCGCGGGCGGCGTGCAGCGCGCCGAGCGCGTTGGCCGCGTTGCCGTCGCCCTCCTGGGCGGCCCGCAGCCACCAGACCGCGGCGCTCTCCTCGTCGCCCGCGTCGCGGAGCAGGAAGCCCAGGGCGCAGGCGGCCCGGGTCTCCCCGTCCTTGGCGGAGGTGAGGTACCACCGCCCGGCTTCCTTCAGCTCGCCCCGCTTCTCCAGGATCGCGCCCAGATGGAGCGCGGCCCGCCGGTGGCCGCGCGCGGCGGCCTGCCGGTACCACTGGGCGGCCTCGTCGAGGCCGGTGAGCGCGCGGGCGCCCGTACCGGTGTCGGGGCCCGCCGTACCGCCCGGGGAGGGGGACGGCGCGCCCGCGCGGGCGGTCTCGTCGGCGGCGCGCAGGTCGAGCATCCGGGCCAGCCGGTACGACGCCTCGCGGTGCCCCTGCTCTGCGGCGGCCCGCAGCCACCGCTCGGCGCCCACGTCGCTGCGGTGCTCCAGCAGGTCCGCCAGGGCGTAGGCGCCCAGGGCGTGGCCCTGCTCGGCGGACTGGCGCAGCCAGTACTCGGCGGCGGTCTCGTCGCCGCGCTCGCGGAAGTGGCGGCCGAGGGCGTGCGCGGCGGCGGCGGAGCCGGCGACGGCGGCGATCCGCCACCATCCGGCGGCCTCGTCGGGGTGGCCGCGCTGGTGGAGGAGTACGCCGAGGTTGTTGGCCGCGGCCCGGTCACCGGCGGCGGTGGCGCCGCGCAGATAGGGCTCGGCGCCGTCGAGGTCGCCCCGGCGCAGCAGCATCGAGCCGAGCATGCTCATGGCGGCGGTATCGCCGGCGTCGGCCGCGCGGCGGTGCCGTGCCTCAGCGCCAGCGGTCTCCACAACGTCAACATTCGCACCAGCGGTATCACCAGCACCAGATGTCGTACGGGAGTCGGTACGTCCACCGATCGTGTCGCGCCCGTGGCCGTGACCGGCCGTGCCGCGGGGCCGCACGACGGCGGACCGGCCCGGCTCGGGCTCGGCGGTGAGATCGGCCCGGCCCGTCAGGGCGGCCGGAAGCGCCGCGTTCGGCGCGCCCGCCGCCTGATCGGCATGTGGCCGTACAAACCGCCCGGTCTCCAACAGAGTCGTCCTGTCCCCCATGAATTCCATCGTCGCACCACCCGCAACCCGCTTACACCTGGTATACCGCAGCCAGTGAGGTCACTTCAGCGTTTTGTCGACATGCCCACAGAGAGATAAGTCAAACACTTATCGGCTCAACTCCCCGGGCGGCGCGCTCGGTTCCCTCCCTCTTCCGTTCTTCCGCACCATCACGCACATCGAGGGCCCGGATCCTCAATGGATCCGGGCCCTCGATGATTCAGTAGCGGGGACAGGATTTGAACCTGCGACCTCTGGGTTATGAGCCCAGCGAGCTACCGAGCTGCTCCACCCCGCGTCGGTATGTCTGAAGACTACCAGACGCGGGATGTCCGCAGTTCAGCGCACTCCCGGCGGCTGCGCCGGAGCCGCCCGCGCGCCGTCCTAGGTGGACGACGGTGGGCTCTGGGTCGACGCCGGTGGCTTCGCCGCGCCCTGTGCGGGTGTCCCCTGGGCCTGGGCCAGCCGGTCCAGTGCCGCGTCCAGCGCGTCCTCGGCCCGGCCGACGGCCTCACGGTCCGTCGGGTCCTTCTTGAGGGCCGCGTCGACGTCCGCGTGTGCCTTCAGCACTTCCTCGATCGCCTCCTTCACCGCGGCGTCACCGGTGGCCGGTGGCGTCGTGGGCGGCTTGGTCGTGCCGTCGCCCGGCGGTTTGGTGCCGTCACCCGGCGGCTTGGTGGCCGGCGGTTCCTTCGAGGGTTGCTCGAAGGCCGCGTCCAGCGCCTGCGTCAGGCTGTCCTTGAAGACCGGTTTGCCACCGCTGTAGGCCGCGGCCACCTTCTTCAGCAGCGGATAGTTGGCGGCGCCACCACGGGCGTACACCGGCTCGATGTAGAGGAATCCGCCGTCGAGCGGGATCGTCAGCAGGTTGCCGTACTCGATGTCCGAGTCGGTTCCTCTGAGGTCCCGGACGAAGGTCGCGACTTCCGTGACACCGTTCAGCTCACTCTGCACCTGCGACGGCCCCTGGACCGTCTCGGTGACTCTCAGCAGCCTTATCGAGCCGTACCCGGGACTGTTGGCATCGGCGTCCACCGCCATGTACGCGCCCAGGTTGGGCCGTCCGGCGGGGGTGAACGTCGTGGTGAGCGAGAACTTCTGGGCCGTGTCGCCCGGCATCTTCAGACTCAGGTAGTACGGCGGGACCGCGCGTGCTTCCTTCTTGTTCGTCGGGTCGTCCGGCACCTGCCAGGCGTCCGAGCCGCTGTAGAACTGGTCGGGCTCGGTGACGTGGTACCGGGTCAGCAGCTCGCGCTGGACCTTGAACATGTCCTGGGGGTAGCGCAGATGCGACTTCAGCTCGGCGCTGATCTCGCTCTTCTTCTTCACCGTCCCCGGGAACGCCTTCATCCAGGTCTTCAGCACCGGGTCCTTGGTGTCCCACTGGTACAGCTTGACCGAGCCGTCGTAGGCGTCGACCGTGGCCTTGACCGAGTTCCGGATGTAGTTGACCTGGTTCTGCTGGGCCACGACCGCCCGCTGGTTGGTGGTCAGCGAGTCGGCGGTGGTGTCGCCGAGGGTGGTCCGGGAGGCGTACGGATAGCCGTTCGTCGTGGTGTAGGCGTCGATGATCCACTGGATCCGGCCGTCGACGACCGCCGGGTAGGCGTCGCCGTCGATGGTCAGCCAGGGCGCGACGGCCTCGACGCGCTCCTTGGGCGTGCGGTTGTAGAGGATCTTCGATCCCTCGCCCACGGCGCCCGAGTAGAGGATCTGCGGCTCGCTGAAGGCCAGCGCGTACGCCGCCCGGTTCAGCGTGCTGGAGAGGCTGACGCCGCCCTTGCCCTTGAAGCTGGTGTACTTCGTGTCGCCACTGGCGGCCTCGTAGTCCAGCTCCTTCTGCGGTCCGCCGACGATCGAGTACTGGGTGGTCTTCTCGCCGTAGTAGACCCGCTGCTCGTACTCGCCCTTGACCAGGTTGCCCTTGGTCGGCATGCCGGACTCGGTGAACTCGGGCGCGCCGACGGTCCCCTTGTCAGGATCGGTCACGACACTGGTGCCCTTGGCGGCAATGGCGCCGTAGCCGTGGGTGTAGGTGAAGTGGTCGTTGATCCAGTTCCGCTTGGGGATGCCCTCGATGTTCAGCTCGCGCAGACCGATCACGGTGTCCTGCGGCTTGCCGTCGGCACCGGGGTAGCGGTCGACGTCGAGCGTCGTCGGGAACTGGTAGTACCGCCGCTCCTGCTGGAGCTGCTGGAACGCGGGCGACACCACATTGGAGTCGACCACGCGGTAGCTGGCGGCCGAGTTGGCGTCCTCCCGCTGCTCGGCCCGGCGCTTGGGATCCGCCCGGCCGGCGTAGTCCTCGGGCTTCGCCTGGTCGATGCCGTACGCCTTACGGGTGGCGTCGATGTTCTTCTGGATGTACGGCGCCTCCTTGGCCTGCTCGTTCGGCTGGACCTGGAACTTCTGCACGATCGCCGGGTAGAGCCCGCCGATCAGGATCGCCGACAGCACCATCAGGCC
This sequence comes from Streptomyces sp. NPDC020875, assembly GCF_040641415.1. Lineage (NCBI taxonomy): Bacteria > Bacillati > Actinomycetota > Actinomycetes > Kitasatosporales > Streptomycetaceae > Streptomyces > Streptomyces sp. NPDC020875. The sequence goes on from NZ_JBFADP010000002.1 coordinate 10,347, forward strand.
GAAGCCGATGACGGGCAGCTGCCAGGTCCGCCGCCACAGGGTGGCGAAGAAGAGCACGGCGCAGATGACGGCGATGCAGAAGAGGATGGTCTTCGCCGGGAGATAGGCGTTGGCGTCGACGTACCGCAGTCCGGTCCAGTTGCCGGTGGCCTTGAAGTCGCTGGACTTCACCGCCAGGCCGTACCGGTCGAGCCAGTAGGCCACGGCCTTCAGCGACACGAAGACGCCGAGCAGGACGGAGAGGTGTCCGGTGGCCGCGGCGGTGGCCCGGGCGCCGGGGCTGGTGACGCGGAGCCCGCCGTAGAGGTAGTGGGTCAGGGCGGCGGCGATCAGCGACAGCACGACGGCGGCGAAGCCGAAGCCGAGCAGGAACCGGTACCAGGGCAGATCGAACGCGTAGAACGCCACGTCCAGCTTGAACTGGGGGTCCTTCTGTCCGAAGGGGACCCCGTGGACCCACTGGAGCCAGGTCTTCCACTGACCGGTGGCGGACGCTCCGGCGATCAGCCCGACGAGAGCGGTGATCCCGAGGAGCACCCATTTCTTGTACGGGGCGATGCCCATCCGGTACCGGTCGAGGCTCTGCTGCTCCAGCGACATGGCGCTGAGCGGCGGGCGCAGCCGGTGCGCGAGCCAGATGTTCAGACCGACGACGACCGCCATCAGCAGGCCGAAGACGGCGAACAGGCCGATCTTGGTCCAGAGGGTGGTGGTGAACACCGACGAGTACTCGACGGAGCGGTACCACAGCCAGTCGGTCCAGAACCCGGCGAACATGACGAACGCCATGGCCAGCACGGCCAGCACACCCAGTGTCATCAAGAGGGTGCGGACACGCCGGGACGGCCGTCCCACCCTGATCCGTGGCCCGGTCGGGGGGCCTCCGCCGCGGTCCGGCATCTGGAAAGCCAACGTGCGCACCTCGAAGTTCGCGATCGTATGACCGCCCGGACGGGTACCGGGCGGTCGTGTCAAGCGGGCCCCGCGATCGTAGAGCCCCTTGATGCAACTTACTGAGGCTTTACCTAGTTCCCGTCACGGGGTCCCGATCCGGGCGGTTCCGGTGCCCCGGTCGGGTGCGGGGCGGCCGGTTCCCGGCCGGGGCCGCGGAAGAGGCAGGATATGGGCATGTCCAATGAATCCACCCCTCCGTCCCCCGCCGCGTCCGGCCCAATCGCGGCGAGCCCGCTGACCCGGGCGGTCCTGGAGATCGACGAATACGCGGCCACCCTCGGCTGGGATCTGCCCGCCCGGCTCTTCGCCCTGGTCGACACGGCTCAGCTGCGGTCCCAGGAGCCCGGTCTGGCCGAGCAGCTGGGGCTCTCCGGCGACGAGACCGCTGCGCCGCTGACCCCGATCGAGCAGGACGAGATCCCGGCCGGTACGCCGCTGGACGAGTTCCTGGCCACGATCGCCTGGCCCGACGCGGTGGCGGGCTGTGCCCTGACCGTCGAGCGGCAGATGCTGCCCCCCACGGCGGAGGCATCGGTTCCGGACAACCTGGACAAGGCGTCCCTCGCCCGCTGGGTGGCGAAGCACCCGGACCGCCAGGAGGTCCGGATGACGGTGGCCGTGCTGCGGGACGGCGCCCGCGAGTCGGCCCTGCGGCTCCGTGAGAAGGACTCCCCCACGGACGTGCTGACCGGCCCCGACCTGGTCCCGGGGCTGGCCGATGCCCTGTCGGCGACCTTCGAGGCGTAGCCGGGGCGCGGGGCCGCCCCTGCGCTCGTACGGGGCCCTGCCCGAGCGGCGGGGCCCGTACGGCCGGAGCACGGCCCGGCGGGCGGGTCCGTACGGCCGGGGGTGCTGTGGGCGGGTCCCCGGGGGACCGGGCGGTCCGGAGTGGCGGGCGGGGCCGGGGGCGGGTCAGCCCTTGGCGCAGGACGGCAGCCCGGCGGTGTCGCCGGACTTGATCTTCGCCAGGGACTTGGTGGCGTCGGCCATGGTGTCGACCTTGACCAGGGTCAGCCCGTCGGGGATGTCCGCGGCCGCCGCCGCGCAGTTGTCGGCGGGGGTGAGGAAGTACTCCGCCCCGGCGGACCGCGCGCCCACCAGCTTCATCGCGATACCGCCGATCGGGCCCACCCGGCCGTCGTCGTCGATGGTGCCGGTGCCCGCCACGAACTTCCCGCCGGTCATATCGCCGGGGGTGAGCTTGTCGACGATCCCCAGGGCGAACATCAGCCCGGCGCTGGGCCCGCCGACATCGGCGAGATTGATGTCGATGGTGAACGGGAAGGTGTGGTCGGTCCCGGCCTGGATGCCGACGACCGCCCGGTCGGGCTTCCCCTCGGCCTTCGCGGTGGTGATGGTGATCCGCTCGGTGGTGACGGGCTCCCGCCCGGCCTTCTCGGCCTCGGCCGCTTCCTTCGCCGGGACGACGGTGAAGACGGTGTCCTCACCGGGCTTGTTCTTGGTGACCAGCTTCGCCACATCGGCCGGCTCCTCGACGGGTTGACCGTCGACGGCCTTGATCACATCGCCCGCGTGCAGCTTGCCCTCGGCGGGGGTGCCCTTGACGACGGTGGCGACCACGACCCGCGAGCCGACCGGGATCTTCAGCTCCTTCAGGGCGGCGACCTTGGCGCTCTCCTGGGACTGGCTGAACTCCTCGGCGTTCTCCTGGGTGGACTGCTCCTCGGTCTGCCCGTCGGGGTAGAGCGTGTCGTGCGGTACGACGACATTGTCGTGGGCGAGCCAGCCGTACATCGCCTCGACCAGATTCATCCGATAATCGGCGCCGGTGACGCGGACGGTGGTCATATTGAGGTTGCCCGAGGTCGGGTAGGTCTTCCGCCCGGAGATCCGGAGAACCGGTTCGCCGCCCGCCTCGCCCAGGGTGTTGACCGTGGGGCCCGGCGACATCTCCGCGTACTTCACCGGGATCAGAATGCCCGCGCAGAGCAGCGCGACGGCGATCAGCGAGGCGGCGAGCATCGTCGCGGTGCGGCGTGGCATGGAACGACAGTACGGGACGGGACCGTCCGTGCGCCGTCCGGGCCGGTCCGTACGGGGAGCGACGCGGATCGGGGCACCCGGGGCCGGATCCGGGCCCGGCACCGGCCGGTACCGGATCCCTTCCGGAGGCGCCCGGGGCGGGCGGGGCTCGTAGGCCCGCCCGAGGTGGGCGGGGCGGCGCGGCTCGTACGGGAGCCGGGCGCGGGCCGTCAGCCGTCGCCGCGGCCGGTGGACCCCGCCTTCTCCATCGCGTCGCGGAACCGCGCGTAACCGGCGAGTTCGGCCACGTCACCGGTGGTCCGGTTGCGTGAGGCCCAGCCTCCCCATATCGCGGCACCGACGGCAGCGAACAGCGGAATCAGCAACCATGCGAGTGCTGCCATCGCGACCTCCCTACCCCATGGACCAGCGCGGCCGGAGACCGTCGCGGCGACTCCGGCTGAGTGATCAACAGATTAATCATCCACCGCTTCAACGCTCGTACCAGGGGCCCGGTTACGCAAATCGGAGTACGCCGCACCACTCGGACTCCGGGGCGCCCCTCGGCCCTCCGGGGCGCCGCCCAGACGCCCCCGGCCGCGCCCGGCAGCCTGATCTTGTACGCGGTCCGCGGACCGCGCGTGTGGCCGTTCGCGGAGTTCCGCCCCCTATGCCTCCGGCAATGGGGGGACCCCCGGCGCCTCGGCCCTCCACGGCACCGCCGAAAGACCCGGGCCGCGCCCGGCAGCCTGATCTTCTTCGCGGCCTGCGGACCGTGGGTGGCTGGTCGCGCAGTTCCCCGCGCCCCTAAACGCTCTCCCGAGCACCGGAAGGGGGACAGAACCCAGCCCCGGGAGGGGAGCCCCGCCCTGGGACGGGCCCGCCTCTCTACGAGGGCGACGAGGAGAGCAACCCAGGTGGCGCTGGGGGTCCCCCCACCGCCGAAGGCGTAGGGGGCGGAACTGCGCGACAAGCCACAGGCGGTCCGCGGACCGCCGACAACAGCAGGCCGCCGGGCGAGACCCGGGGAGTGAGGCGGCAAGCCGGGGAGCCAAGGCGCTGAGGCTCGCAGCGCAAGGCGGGACCGGGGCGCGGCCGGGAAGAAGAGTTACGCGCCGACCCATTCCTCCGTGCCGTCCGCGAAGGTCTGGTGCTTCCAGATCGGGACCTCGCGCTTGAGGTCGTCGATGAGGCGGCGGCAGGCCGCGAACGCCTCCGCGCGGTGCGGGCAGGCCACGGCGACGACCACCGCGAGGTCGCCGACCCGGAGGTCGCCGACCCGGTGGACGGCGGCGAGGGCGCGGACCGGGTAGTCGGCGGCGACCTTCTCGGCGACCCGGCGCAGCTCGGCCTCGGCCGTGGGGTGGCAGGAGTAGCCGAGTGCCCGTACGTCGGCCCCGGCGTCGTGGTCCCGTACGGTTCCGACGAAGAGGGCCGTACCCCCGGCCGAGGGGTCGCCGACCGCCGCGAGGACCTCGTCCACGGAGAGCGGGGCATCACGGACGGCGAGGAGCCGCAGCGGATCGTGGCCCGCCCGCTCCCCCGGGTGATCGTGCCTGGTCGTCATGGCCTCATCGTGCCGTACGCCGTCGTTCCCGGGCCACCGGCGACCGCCGCCCCGGCCGGCCGGGGCCGCGCCGGGGCGCCCGGGGGTGCCCGGGCCGCCCGGCGCGGGCGTCAGATCCGGCGGCGGGCCTTGCGGGCCCGGCGTACCAGCGCGGCCGTGCCGAGCAGGGCGACCGTCGCCGCGGCCCCGCCCGCCGCCGCCGCGTCCTTGCGGCCCAGCCTGCGGCCCGCGACGGTGTGGCGGCCCGCGACCTCGTCCAGGAGGGCCGTGAGGACTTCCTCGTTGGTCCAGGCGGGCCGCCATCCGGCGGCGTGGAGCCGGCTGACGCTGACCACCCAGGGGTGCATCGTGTAGGCGAGGTCCCCGGCCGGGGACGGGGTGACGCCGATCCGGTGCAGCCGGGCCGCGGCGCCGAGGGCGACCGCGGACGGCAGTTCCATCCGGCGGATCCCGCTCAGCTCCTCGACCTCCTCCTGTTCCAGCCAGCCCTCGCAGCCGACGGCCAACTCGCCGTCGACCTTTTCGAGGGCCGCGTACTCCAGGGCGCTGACCAGGTCCTCGACATGGCAGAACTGCCACGCGGGCCGGGATCCGGCCACCACGAGGAGCCGGGGCGATTCGAAGTAGCGGGTCAGCGCGGTGTCCGTACCGCCGACGAGGACGGCGGGCCGGACGACGGTCACGTTCAGTCCCGGGTGGGCGCGGGGCGCGCGCTTGGCCAGGTGTTCGATCTCCAGGAGGTCGCCGACGCCGGTGGCCTCGGCGGTGGCCCGCAGCTCGGCGTCCTCCGACAGCGGGATGTCGTTGTCGGGCAGGGCGCCGTAGACCATGGCCGAGGTGCAGAGCACGGCCCGGCGGACGCCCGCGGCCGCGGCCGCGGTCAGGACCGTCTGCGTACCGCGTACGTTGTACGCGCTGCGGGCGGTGTCGTCGGATTCGAGATCGAGGTCGAGCGCGAGGTGCACCACGACGTCGGCGCCGCGCAGCTTCTCGGCGATCGCCGGGTCGCGGACGTCGAGAACGTGCCAGGTGGCCTCGGGGACCTCGCCCCGGCGTTCGTCGATGGCGACGACCCGCCCCACCTCGTCGGAGGCGGCCAGCCGCCGGGCCAGCAGTTCTCCGACGCCCGTGGCGGCACCGGTGACCGCGACGACGGGTCCGCGACCTGCGGCCCCCTCGCCCGGGGTCGGGGTTGAGCGGTTTCGCGCTCCGCGAACCTGCGGATCTGGGGAACTCACCAGGTGTCTCCAGCGGTTGTCTTCAGTACGTACGGTATGACGCGTACGGACCAGGTGGCGTCCATCCTGCCGCAGGCCACGAGCCGACGGAGCACCGAGCCCGGATGCGGGCCGGGATGTCTACGCTGGGTGGTGTTGTGAGGGCATTCGCCGTCGGCCCGGAGCCGGCGGCCCTACGAGCCGAGGAAACCCGTGAGTGACACCCCATTCGGATTCGGCCTTCCGCCGGAGGAGCCGGAGCCCGGCGACGGCAAGAAGAAGGACCCCGCGGGCGGTGGCAGCGGCGCCGGCGGTTCGTCCCCGCAGAATCCCTTCGGATTCGGCGGCGGGCCCGGTGGCGGGGACAATCCTTTCGCCGCCATGTTCGGAGCCATGGGCCCGCAGGATCTGGGCGCCGCGTTCCAGCAGCTCGGCCAGATGCTGAGCTACGAGGGCGGTCCGGTCAATTGGGACATGGCCAAGCAGATCGCCCGGCAGACCGTCTCCCAGGGCACGGCGGACGGCGTCAAGGACGCCTCAGTGAGCCCCGTGGACCGTACGGCGGTGGAGGAGGCGCTGCGGCTGGCGGATCTCTGGCTGGACGGCGTGACGTCCCTGCCGTCGGGTGCGAACACGGCGGTGGCGTGGAGCCGCGCCGAGTGGGTCGAGGCGACTCTCCCGGCGTGGAAGCAGCTGGTCGACCCGGTCGCCGAGCGGGTGGGCACGGCGATGGGCGGGGTGCTGCCGGAGGAGATGCAGGCCATGGCGGGCCCGCTGATCGGCATGATGCGCTCCATGGGCGGCGCCATGTTCGGTCAGCAGATCGGGCAGGCGATGGGCGTTCTGGCCGGTGAGGTCGTGGGCTCCACGGACATCGGTCTGCCGCTCGGCCCGGCCGGTAAGGCCGCCCTCCTGCCGCTGAACGTGGAGGCGCTCGGCAAGGACCTGGGTGTCCCCAAGGAGGAGGTCCGGCTCTATCTGGCCCTGCGCGAGGCCGCTCACCAGCGGCTCTTCGCCCATGTGCCGTGGCTGCGGTCGCATCTCTTCGGGGCCGTCGAGGGCTATGCCCGGGGGATCACGGTCGACACCTCCAAGCTGGAGGACGTCGTGGGGCAGTTCGACCCCTCGCATCCGGAGCAGCTGCAGGAGGCGCTCCAGCAGGGCATGTTCCAGCCGGAGGACACCCCGCAGCAGAAGGCGGCGCTGGCCCGGCTGGAGACGGCGCTGGCGCTGGTGGAGGGCTGGGTGGACGCGGTGGTGCACGCCGCCGCCTCGTCCCGGCTGACATCGGCCGACGCGCTCCGCGAGACGCTGCGCAGGCGGCGCGCCTCGGGCGGCCCCGCCGAGCAGACCTTCGCCACCCTGATCGGGCTCCAGCTCCGTCCGCGCAGGCTGCGGGACGCGTCGCGGCTCTGGGCGTCGCTGACGGACGCGCGCGGGATGGACGGCCGGGACGCGCTCTGGGAGCACCCGGACATGCTGCCGACCGCCACCGACCTGGACGACCCGGACGGTTTCGTCCACAGCGAGCAGCTGGACTTCTCGGAGCTGGACAAGATGCTCGGCGAGGCGGCGTCCGGTGACGGCACCGACCGGGGCGGGAACGGCGGCAAGGCCGAGGGCGACGGCAAGGACGAGGGCAAGGAAGGCGACGGCGACGGGACGGAGGGCCCGGGCCGGTGAGCCTGCACGACGACGCCGTCGCCGTACTGAAGGGGCATGACACCGGCGGCGACGCCCAGCAGGAAGAGCTGCGGCTGCGCTATCTGGACCATCTCGCGGCCCGTCCGGACGGGATGTGGAAGGCGTGCGGTGAGGGGCATCTGACCGCCAGCGCGCTGATCGTGGATCCGGGGCGGGAGCGGGTGCTGCTGACCCTCCACCGCAAGCTGGGGATGTGGCTCCAGATGGGCGGTCACTGCGAGCCGGGCGATCCGTCGCTGGCGGCTGCGGCGCTCCGCGAGGCGACCGAGGAGTCCGGGATTCCGGGGCTGACGCTGGTGGCCGTCCGGGACGGTGTGCCGGGCCCGGTCCGGCTGGACCGGCATCCGATTCCGGCGCCCTGCCACTGGCATCTGGATGTGCAGTACGCGGCGCTGGCCCCGGCCGGTGCGACGGCCCTGGTCAGTGACGAGTCGCTGGATGTGCGCTGGTTCGGCTATGCCGAGGTGGCGGAGGTGGCGGACGATTCGGTGGTCCGGCTGATGGAGCGGGCCAGGGCCGTGCTGTAGCGGCGCCGTCGCGGGGGCGGCGTAGCCGGGGCCCGTACGGTACGGGTCCGGCGCCGGGCGTCCGTACGAGCGGATGCGGTGTCTCCGTACGGGCCCGACAGTGGCGGGCCCGTACGGACTCACCGAGCCCGGCCGTGGCGGGCCGCCCGCGGGCGGCCGGTCCGGGGCGCGGCAAAGGCGACAAGGGGTGTCCGTCCTCCTGCGCGGAGGACGGGCACCCCTTGTCGCCGTCGGTACGCGGGTACCGCCCGGGGTCAGTTCCAGGCGTTGCCGCGGTTGCGGCCGTCCGCGCCGAACTGGCCGCGGACACCCTCGCCGATCTGGGCGTTCTGCGGCGGCATGACCTCACTCGGCTGAACGAGGACGTAGCCCTGGCCGAGGAAGCTCAGCTCCCAGCCCTCGCCGGTGTTGCCGCGCCGGGTCCGGACGCTGGTGGACGTCGTCGGGGCCTGCATCTGCACCCGCAGCCCGGTCGACCAGGCGACGATCGCGTCGGAGTCGACGTTCACATACGAGTCGGGGGTCACCCGCAGCATCAGCGGCTGGCCGGAGGTCATCAGGGCGACCTTGCCCTGTCCGGAGATATTGAGCTGGTACTTCCCGGAGCCGGAGATTCCGTACTCGCTGTCGACCGCGAGAACCTCGGTCCGCAGATCGGGGTCGAGGGCGAGGACGTACGCGCTGTCGACGGTCAGACCGCCGCTGTCGATGTCCACGAGGTGGATGTGCTGGGCGAGGTTGGCGAGGTAGACGGTGCCCTGGCCCGAGCAGCGCATCAGGTCCAGGCCCTCGCCGGTCCGTTCCCGGCTGCGGCGGCTGCTCGCGCTCTGGTACTCGCCGTCGAAGTCGACGAGTCCCTGATAGGCGACCATCGCGCCCTTACGGGCGAGGACGTCGTCGTTGCCCTTCAGGGTGACCCGCAGAAGCTGCGGGTTCTGGACGGCGTAGCGCTCCTGTGTCTGCTGCTCGCCATAGGTGAAAAGTGGGCTCTGCATGGTGTTCTTCCGCTCCCCCTCAGCCCCGGATCCGCAGCCGGTCGGTGTTGTCCTCACTGGGCTGGACGACGACGATGCCCTCCCCGGAGAAGGCCATCTGGTACGCCTCCCCGGTGCCTCGGCCGATCAGGGCCCCGGCCTTCATGCTCCGCTTGGCCTTCACCTTCAGATGCGGTGACCAGGCGACGAGGGCGTCGGGGTCCACGTAGGTCTCGTCCTGGCCCCGGCCGCAGTCGACCACGATGGGCGTGCCGCGGGAGGTGAGGGCGACCCAGCCGGTGCCCGCGATCTCCACGTTCCACAGGCCGGTGCCGGCGAGTTTGGCCATGCCCTTGACCTTCTGGACACCCCACTGGAGATGGGCGTCGAAGGCGAGGACGTTGGAGCCGTTGACGGAGAGGGCGTCGTTGTCGAGGTAGATCACCACGACATCGGCGCCGTAGTCGGCGAGATACAGCACGCCGTCGCCGTGGCAGCGCATGATCGGCGCGCCTTCGCCGGTGGCCCACTGCGACAGCGCCTGCTGGGCGGAGGGCGGATTGGCCTCGTACTGGACGAAGCCCTCGTAGGCGACCATCGAGCCGGTTCTGGCGAACAGGTCCTGGCCGGTGGCCATGGCCACCTTGAGCATGGTGCGGCCGTGGTTCTCCATCCGGGCCGCCACGGGGGTCGGGGCGTAGCCCGCGAGTTGCTGGTTCATGTCTTCGGGCTCCCTCAGACCTCGTAGGGCTGGACGACGACGAAGTTGCCGGGCGCGCCCCGGAACTGGAGGTTCACGGTCTCGCCGCTGTGTCCCGGGTACGAGTGGCGGCGCAGCCGGACCTGGGAGGCCACGATCACCTGCGACGCGGCGGACCAGGCGACGATGGCGTTGGTGTCGACGAAGGTGCTCGGGGTGACCGGGAGGACGACCGGGGTGCCGTGGGTCTTGACGACGACGGTGCCGGTGCCCTGGAACTGGAGGGTGAAGAGGACTCCGCCGGGGATGCCGTGGCCCTCGATCCGGCGGACCTCGCACTGGAGGGACTCGTCGAAGGCGAGGACGTTCTCGGCGGAGACGCAGATCGCGTCGCCCTGCAGTTCGATGGGGTGCAGATGGGCGTTGTTCTCGGCGAGGAAGACCTGTCCCCGGCCGGTACAGCGCATCAGCTGCATCTCCTGGCCGGTGGCCCGGCCGGTGATCCGGCCCGCGACGCCGTTGCTCTTGTGGCTGAAATCAATCTTGCCCTGGTACATGACCATACTGCCGCTGCGGGCGAGGACGGCGGTACCGCCCATGGCCACGTCGACCCGCATCAGCTGCTGGTTCTGCGGGGTCCAGCGCTGCCCGGTAGGCGTTTCGCGGTACGACTGGAGGGCGGCGTGGAGTCCGGGACCGGCGGCGGGCATGCCCTGCGGAACACCGGCGGGGGCGCCGGGGACACCGGGCTGGCCGTATCCGAACGGCGGGGCGGCGGCGGGCGGCGGGGCCATCCCGGGGACCTGGCCGAACGGCGGCTGCTGACCCGGCATCTGACCGAACGGCGGCGCGGCGACGGGCGGCTGGCCCGGCACCTGGCCGAACGGCGGCTGCTGGCCGGGGACCTGACCGAACGGCGGGGCCGCGACGGGCGGCGGTACGGGCGCGCCCGGCGGAGGTACGGCCGCGGGCGGGGCCGGGGGCACCGGGGGCTGGCGGAAAGCGGGCGCGGGCTGCGGCGGATACGGCTGTCCGACGGGCGGCACCGGCGGGGCGGGGGCGACGGGCGGGACGGGTGCGGCCGGTGCGGCGGGTGGCGGGGCGCCGAACGCGGGCGGGGCCGCGGGGGCCGGGGCCTGCGCGGCGGCCGGCTGGTCCTCGGCGACCTCGCCGCCGAAGTTCCGCAGCAGCGCGTCGAGCCCGCCGTCGAAGCCCTGGCCGACGGCGGCGAACCGCCAGACGTCCTTCAGATAGAAGTCGCCGAGCATCACCGCGCGCTCGGTGGTGAACTCCGCACCCGTGAAGGGGTAGCGGGCGACTTCCTCGCCTCCGGCGACGATCCGGACGTAACCGGGGCCGACCTGCGACATCTGGCCCGCGCCGTCGATGGTGGCGGTGAAGCTGAGTTTGGTGATGTGTGCCGGTATGCGGTCGAGCGTGACCCGGAACGACTCGGTGTCCCCGGACTGCGCGCCGAGCAGCTGAATGGACTCTTCCGGGGACTTCGGCTGGTTGAAGAAGACGAAGTACCGGTCGTCCGAGAGTTTCTCGTCGGCGTCCAGCCCGAAACAACTGATGTCGAAGGTCAGACCGGGGGCGGCGATCGATACGCCGACATACAGATCCGTACCCGCGGTGAGATCACTGATCTTGGCCTTGTGGCCGCGTTGGAATTCCCTGGCCATGCGTAACGACCGTCCCCCATCCCGAAAAAAACGACGAATGCGTCGCGCCAGGCTAACCGCTGGCCACCACATCCGGCCAAGGGGCCGATGCGTGCCGGGACAGTATCGGTACACGGGGACCGCCGTCCGACGACGGGAGACCGGGCACGGGGCGCCGAGGGGCACCGCCTCGGATCGGTCCGGACCGGCGCGCCTCGGACTGGTGCGCCCCGGACCCCGGCGTCGTGAGGGGATCAGCCGTTGTCGGGGGCCGGGCCCGCCGCAGGCCCGACGTCGTCCCCGCGGTCCCGGCCGTCTCCGCCGCCCTCGCCGCCTTCGCCTTCGCCGTACGGGGGCCGGGGCAACCGCTCGGCGGCGACGACGCCCTCCAGATAGCCACGGGCGCGCTCGGTCCGCGGATACGCCTCAAGCAGCCGCCAGAAACGGGGCCCGTGCCCGGGGACCAGCAGATGGGCGAGTTCGTGGACGAGGACGTAGTCCACCACGTACTCGGGCATGCCCTGGAGGCGGTGGGAGAGCCGGATACTGCCCTCGGCCGGGGTGCAGGAGCCCCAGCGGGTGTTCTGGTTCGTCACCCAGCGCACCGACGCGGGGCGGGCCCGACCGTCGAGATACTGCGTGGAGAGCCGCTCCGCGCGCTCGGCCAGCTCTCCGTCACCGAGGATCCGCTTGTTCTCCTGCGCGGCCAGTTTGTCCAGCATCACACCGACCCAGCGGCGCTCCTCGGCCTCCGACATCCGGGCCGGGATCAGGACGATCGTCCGGTCGCCCTCGCGATAGGCGGAGACGGTCCGGCTGCGGCGCGCGCTTCTGCGGACCTCGACCGCACTGGTCGCCGCCCCTCGGGAGGCACGGCCGGTGGCACGGCGCCGCGGGCTTTCCCCGCCCCCGGGCGGGGTCCGGCCGGCGACACGGGAGGAAGGGTCGACGGACACGCCATGACGTTACCCGCTGAATGCCGCAGAAGCACCGGCTCCGCGTCGGTTCTCCGCTGAACTCCGCCGTGCGCCACCACACGAACACAGCATTGAAACGATAATCACCCCGCACGCCCACACCTGTGGACAACTTTCCCCCCTCGCGGACCCGGCCGTGCATTCTGATCCCACCGGCGCGATCGGAAGGCGGCTCGGAAGTCCGGCCGCTTTCATGATCGAAAAGCGCGCCGCACGAACGGAAACAGGGGGAACGGCGATGCGTCCGATGGTGAAACCGGCGTTACGGCGCGCCTGGCGTGCCCGGCAGACGGTCCAGTTCGGGGTGACACCCGCGCACGCGGTGTCGATCGGCCCGGTCGACACCGCGACCGGGGCTCTGTTGGAACGGCTCGACGGGTCGCGCGATCTCGATCTGCTGCGGGCCGACGCGCGGACGATGGGGCTGCCGGACGGCTTGGCCGAGAGCCTGGTCAGACGGCTGACGGCGGCCGGTCTGATCGATGACGCGAGCAGCGGCGGCCCCGCCGCCGAGGCCCTGCGGCGGCGCCGGGACGCGCTCGACCGGCTCCGCCCGGACGCGGCCTCGCTGTCGGTGGTCGACCCGGAACCGGGTGGCGGCCTGCGCCGGCTCGCGGTCCGGCGGGGTTTGCGGGTCCGGGTCAGGGGCGCGGGCCGGGTCGGGGCCTCCGTCGCCGCGCTGCTGTCGGCGGCCGGGGTCGGCGGGGTCGAGGTACTCGACGGCGGTTGTACGGAGCCGGGGGACGTCACGCCCGGCGGGCTGCCCGCAGGCGCGGTCGGAGAGCGCCGCGATCTGTCGGCCCGCCGTCTGGTCCGCCGGGCGGCGCCCGGGCGTCCGCCGCGCTCCTCCCCCGGCGGGGGCGGGGACCTGCCGGGGGAGCCGGGGCTGGCGCTGGTGGTGGTCTGTCCTCGGGACGGTCTGGGGGCCTATGTCCCGGATCCGCTCCCGGCGGCCGACTGGATCGCGGGCGGCGTGCCTCATCTGTACGCGGGAGTGGTCGAGGCGACGGGGGTGGTGGGCCCGCTGGTCCTGCCCGGCGGGACGGCCTGCGCGAGTTGTATGGAGCTGGCCAGGACCGACCGCGACCCGGGCTGGCCACGGTTGCTGGCCCAGTGGCGTTCGGGTGGGCGCCGGGTGCCGGTGCCCGCCTGCGAGCTGTCGCTGGCGTCGACGGTCGCGGGGCTGGCGGCGGCGCACGCGCTCTCCTTCCTCGACGGCGAGCTGCCGCTGACCGCCGGGGCCCGCTGGGAGACGTCGCTGCCGCTGCTGGACTGGCGCCGGGAGCCGCTGGCCCCGCATCCGCGGTGCGTCTGCGGCGCCTACCGGAAAAGTGAGGGGGATGACACCCCGGGACCGCCCGGGTCTCACGAGAGAATGGCGGGGTGACGCGGCACGGGGGCCGAACCGTCGGGCTCACGCGGCATGGCTGTCGGCATTCGGGATTAGGAGGGGCGTATGTCTGATCTTCCCCGGAAGGCGGTTACTCGGACCGCCAAGTTGGCCGCGCTGCCCTTGGGGTTCGCGGGGCGGGCCACTTGGGGGCTGGGCAAGCGGATCGGGGGCAGACCGGCCGAGATCGTCGCCCGGGAGCTGCAACAGCGGACCGCCGAGCAGCTGTTCAAGGTGCTGGGCGAGTTGAAGGGCGGCGCGATGAAGTTCGGGCAGGCGCTCTCGGTCTTCGAGTCCGCCCTGCCGGAGGACGTCGCCGGTCCCTATCGCGCCGCGCTCACCAAGTTGCAGGACGCGGCTCCACCGATGCCGACGAGTACGGTGCACCGGGTGCTCGCGGAACGGCTGGGCGAGGGGTGGCGGGAGCTGTTCCTGGAGTTCGAGGACGCCCCGTCGGCCGCCGCCTCGATCGGCCAGGTCCACCGGGCGGTCTGGGCCGACGGGCGGCCGGTCGCGGTGAAGGTGCAGTATCCGGGGGCGGGGGCGGCGCTGCTGTCGGACCTCACCCAGCTGAGCCGGTTCGCCCGGCTGCTGGGCCCGCTGATACCGGGGATGGATGTGAAGCCGCTGATCGCGGAGTTGCGCGACCGGGTGGCGGAGGAGCTGGACTACGCGCTGGAGGCCGAGGCGCAGCGGGCGCACGCGGCGGAGTTCGCGGACGATCCCGATGTGCTGGTCCCGGATGTGGTGCATCAGTCGGATCAGGTGCTGGTCACGGAGTGGCTGGAGGGGATACCGCTGGCGGAGGTGATCGCCGGGGGTTCGCCGGAGCAGCGTGACCGGGCGGGCCAGTTGCTGGCCAGGTTCCTGTTCTCGGGACCGGCCAGGACCGGGCTGCTGCACGCGGATCCGCATCCGGGCAACTTCCGGCTGGTCCCCGGGGCGGACGGGGAGGAGTGGCGGCTCGGGGTACTGGACTTCGGCACGGTCGACCGGCTTCCGGGCGGGCTTCCGCCGCAGATCGGCGAGTCGCTGCGGATGACGCTGGAGGGCGAGGCGGACGCGGTCTACGAGACGCTCCGGGAGGAGGGCTTCGTCAAGGAGGAGATCGATCTCGACCCGGACGCGGTCCTGGAGTATCTGCTGCCGATCATCGAACCGGCCGAAGTGGACGAGTTCACCTTCAGCCGGGGCTGGATGCGGTCCCAGGCGGCGCGAATAGCCGACCTCCGCTCCCCCGCGCATCAGCTGGGCAAGCAGCTCAATCTGCCGCCGTCGTATCTGCTGATCCACCGGGTGACGCTCAGCACGATCGGGGTGCTCTGCCAGCTCAACGCGACCGTACGGCTCCGGGACGAACTGGAGGACTGGGTCCCCGGTTTCCTCGGGGAGTACGACTAGGACGCGGAGTACGAGGACACGGGTGACGAAGAAGGCGGCGCAGAAGACGCAGAAAACGTCGACGACACAGCGGGCGCGGAGGGCGCGGAAGGCGCGGAAGGCTCAGGGGCCGTAGGCGGCGCGGCGGACGAGTCCGGTGAGTCCGCCGGGCGCGCCGGGGCGGTCGAGGACGCCGACGGCGGAGCGGTGTCCGGGGACGGCACCGGTGATGCCGGGGAGGAGACGCCGTCTCCCCGCGCCGCCCGCCGTGCCTCCGAGGACCCGTACCCGGACGCCGGTCAGGCCCCCGCCCGGGCCTGACCGGCCGCGCCGCCACCCCGGGCACGGCTTACGGCACAGCCCTGCCCGGCCAGGCCGGGCCGGGCCGGGAGCACAACCACAAGCACGACCAGGGGGCGGGAGGGGCGGGGGCGGGGGGAGGGGCCCCCGGGGGAGGCGGAGAAACGGTGGAGGGCGCGTCTCGCTGTGCTCCGTCCTCCGGAACTACCACCAGCTGGAGTGGAGGCGGCCTTCGATGGCGCGGAGGTTGGCGCGGGCGCAGTCGTCGCAGAGGTAGCGGCGGGTGCCGTTCTCCATGGAGCAGGTCCAGGTGAGGGGGGCCGGTCCCCCGGCGTCCCGACCGCAGCGGGCGCATCCGACGCGCTCGGCGCCCGGGTCGTCCGGGTCGTCCGGGTCGTCCGGACAAGGAGTTTTCTGCTCGTCCACCCGGTGACGATACCTCCGCCCGGGGCGGGGGCCGGGGCAACGCACCGCGGGGGCCGGTCCTGACGGACCGGCCCCCGCGGGCTGTTGTCGCCGTTCGACTGGGCGACCAGGGATTTTCCCGGTGGATCAGACCGGACGAGGCTTCATGCCTGCGAGCCCGGCGAGATCCGAAGAGGGTCTACCTAGTTCATGACGGCCATGGCGAGCGCCCGGCGGGCACGCATCGAGGCGCGCTCCGCCCGGCGCTGCATGCGCCGCGCGGCGACCAGGCGCGTGGCCCGGCGTTCCGCGTCGGCTTCGCGCAGGCGGTCGCGCATTTGCGCGCGCGCCATGGCTTCTGGGATGAGTTGCATCGCGTGGGTCCTGTTCTGGCGGGCGACGGCCGCGCCGGTGGTGGTGACGTCTGTGGTAGCCGAGCGCGGAAGCTCGTTCACGGCAGTGGGCATGGGGTCCTGCTTCTGGGGGTCGTGCGCGTAGGGGCGGTCGATGGTTCCGATGGCTTTCATGCCGAGACCGGGTTCTTACGCGGGCGACCACGGGGCCGCTTGCGGGCGACGACCACGCCCTGGACGAACAGCTCGCCGCCCCAGACACCCCACGGCTCGCGGCGCTCCTTGGCGCCCGCGAGGCATGCCTCCATCAGGGGGCAGGTGCGGCAGAGGGACTTGGCGTACTCGACGTCCGCCGGGGACTCGGCGAAGAAGACCTCCGGGTCGTACGAACGGCAGGGGACGGGTACGCCGAGGTTCTCGATGGCGTCGTCGAGCGCGGTCAGCGCGGTGAGCGGGGCGGGGGAGGTCAAGAGGGAGTCCTTCGCGTGGGCGGGCGGGGCGATCTGCGGGTGCGGCGGTACGGACGTGGCGTGCGCTTCGAGTTGCACGGTCTGTCTTTCCTCGTCTTGTCGGTCCGGCGGTCTGCCGGTTGGTGGTCCCCCGGCGGTTTCGGGGGGCTTGGTACCGGGTGGTGCTGTCCCGAGGCTCCTTCGGGCCGTTCTCCCCTGTGCCGGGGAAAACAGAAGGGCCGCGGATCCCGAGTGGGTTCCGCGGCCCTGAAGGCGCCGGCCTGATCAGATCAGGCTGGATCACTCCAGGGTTCATGCCCACGGAAGGCCCACTTGGTGGGGTGCTGCTTCGTCTGCTGCGTGTTGTCGGCACTGGCCGCCGCGAAGGCATAGCCCTTGACGGGGTCGCCCGCTGCTGCTGCCACCAGTGCCTTGGTCGGTCGCTCGACCCGCTCCATGCCCCGGACGGGAAGTCCGGCCCGCAGAGCGACGGCAGGGGTGGCGGCCATGGCGCCGGACAGACCGGTGCCATTGCCCAGACCACTGCCATTGACGAGCAGCGACGCGGAGAAGCCGAGCGAGCAGGCGGAGACGACGGCCGAGCGATCGGTCATCGCGGCGGTGGCGGTGCCGACGAAGTTCGCGGCAGTGCCGGTAAAGCCGATGTAGTCGGTCTTGATGGTGATCACTGGGTTCGCCTCCTCTCGGCGTCTCGGGACCGGCCGGGGCCGGTCGCATGTATTCGGATAAGTACATCACGAGGACAGGGCTTCAGTGAAGCGCCCGTTCTCGTGGTTAAGAACCTATGGGGCGGGTCGGGGCCTGCGCAAACTATTTTTCCGACGAGTTTTCCTCACTCCTCCTCGGGACCGCTCTCCACGTCCTGGCCTGCGCAAATGGCGAGGACGTCGGCGCCGAAGCGGTCCAGCTTGCGGCCTCCGACTCCGGAGATCGCGCTCAGCTCCCGCTCGTCGCCGGGGACGGCTTCGGCGATGGCCATCAGGGTCTTGTCGGTGAAGACGCAGTAGGCGGGCTGGCCGAGCTCCCGGGCCTGTCCGGAGCGCCAGTCGCGGAGGCGTTCGTAGAGCGCCTCGTCCATGTCGGACGGGCAGTCCTCGCAGCGCATCAGCTTCATCTCGCCGGCGTCGGTGAGCGTCTTGCCGCAGACCCGGCAGAGCACGGGTCCGCGCCGCTTGCGGCGGCCGGAGCCGCCGGACTCGACTCCGCCGCCGCCTCCGGCGGTCCGGGCGCCGGGGGCGGTGGAGCCGGGTCGCAGCCCGTTGAGGAAGCGGGTGGGGCGGCGGCCCGCCCGGCCGCCGGGGGAGCGGGAGAGCGCCCAGGAGAGGGAGAGGTGGAGCCGGGCGCGGGTGACACCGACGTAGAGCAGCCGGCGCTCCTCCTCGATCTGCTCGTCGGTCTTGGCGTAGGTGATGGGCATGGTGCCCTCGGTGAGGCCGACGAGGAAGACGGCGTCCCATTCGAGGCCCTTGGCGGCGTGCAGTGACGCGAGGGTGACGCCCTGGACGGTGGGGGCGTGCTGGGCGGCGGCCCGTTCGTCGAGTTCGGCGACGAGGTCGGCGAGGCTCGCGCCGGGCTTGGCGCGGGCGAACTCCTCGGCGAGCCGGACGAGGGCGGCGAGGGATTCCCAGCGGTCCCGGACGGCGCCGGATCCGGCGGGGGGCCGGTCGGTCCAGCCCTTGGTGGAGAGCACGGCCCGGACCTGGGCGGGAAGGTCCTCGGCGTCGTCGAGGAGGGCGTCGTTGGATCCGGCCCTGGCGGCGCCGCGGAGGGCGACTCCGGCCTCGCGGACCTCCTGGCGTTCGAAGAACCGCTCGGCGCCGCGGAGCTGGTAGGGCACTCCGGCGTCGGCGAGTGCCTGCTCGTAGACCTCGGACTGGGCGTTGACCCGGTAGAGGACGGCGATCTCCCCGGCGGGGACTCCGGCGGCGACGAGATCGCGGATCCGGCGGGCGGTGCCCTCGGCCTCGGCGGGTTCGTCGGGGTATTCGGTGTAGGCGGGTTCGGGGCCGGGGTCGCGCTGGGAGACCAGTTCCAGGCGGTGCTGGGCGGCCCGGCCCCTGGCCTGGCCGAGGAGGCCGTTGGCGAGATGGACCACCTGGGGGGTGGAGCGGTAGTCGCGGACGAGCTTCACGACGGTCGCCGAGGGGTGGCGGGTGCGGAAGTCCAGCAGATGGTCGGGGGTGGCGCCGGTGAAGGAGTAGATGGTCTGGCTGGCGTCGCCGACGACGCAGAGGCTGTCCCGGTCGCCGAGCCAGAGGTCGAGGAGTCGCTGCTGGAGGGGGCTGACGTCCTGGTACTCGTCGACGACGAAGTGCTGGTACTGCCTGCGGATCTGGTCGGCGATGTCCTGGCGGTCCTGGAGGATGCCGACGGTCAGCAGCAGCACGTCCTCGAAGTCAATCACCGCGCGATCGCGCTTGAGCTGTTCGTACAGCGCATAGATCTGGCTGATTTCCGATGGGTCGCGCGGGGCGTCCCTGAGCGACTTGGCGACGACGGCGGGGTAGTCGGCGGGGACGGTCTGGGTGACCTTGGCCCACTCGATTTCGCTGGTCACGTCGCGGAGCTCATTGCGGTCGAGCCGGATTCGGCAGCGAGCGGCGGCCTCGGCGACGAGCTGGATCTTGCGTTCGAGCAGCCGGGGCAGATCACCACCGACGACTTTCGGCCAAAAATACTGGAGCTGGCGCAGGGCGGCGGAGTGGAAGGTGCGGGCCTGGACGCCACCGGCGCCCAGGTCGCGGAGTCTGCCCCGCATCTCGCCCGCGGCGCGGTTGGTGAAGGTGACGGCCAGCACACTGGCGGGCTGGAGGATTCCGGCCCGGACGCCGTACGCGATGCGGTGGGTGATCGCGCGCGTCTTGCCCGTGCCGGCGCCCGCCAGCACGCACACCGGGCCGTGCAGGGCGGTCGCCACCTCGCGCTGCTCGGGGTCGAGCCCGTCGAGCACCGCGTCGGCCGACTCGGGGACCTGCGGGAAGAGGGAGGAGTGCGTTGCTGCTGTCACCCCGCCATGCTGCCAGGTCTCGCGGGGCGGGTGCGGCGGTTGTCCACAGGAGGGCGCTGTTCGTCGTACCGGGGGTGTGCCCGGCGGGGTGGGATTGGTCTCGGGCCGCGGGCCGCCGGTCGCCTCTCGCCCGGTTCCGCCACCCCTGCGGCCTCCGGTGATGGCGGGGCACCGGCAGCCTTTTCACCGTCGGCGACGGGGGCGAAGGTGTTCCCGGCCGACCCGGGATACGGGAATGGTGGCCGGGTCACGTACGTTCTAGGCGGTGCGGATCGCACCGGACGGGACCGCACCGAGTGGGGGGCCGATGGCCCCGGCAGGACAGAGGAGTCGTAGGACGATGTCGGGCACTGTGACGATGTACAGCACCACGTGGTGCGGATACTGCCGTCGGCTGAAGAGCCAGATGGATCGCGAGGGCATCGCGTACACCGAGATCAACATCGAGCAGGACCCGGACTCCGCGGCCTTCGTCGAGAAGGTCAACGGCGGCAATCAGACGGTGCCCACCGTGCTGGCGGTTTCCCCCGGCGGTACCGAGACCGTGATGACCAACCCGAGTCTCGCCCAGGTGAAGCAGGCGCTCGGCGCCTGACCCGGCGACCGGGCCCGGACGGGCCCGTCGCCCCTGGCGGCCGTCCGGCCCCTCGTCGTAGAAGACGGGGCCGGACGGCCGTCTGCGCGTTTCGGCGTAGCTCCGCACCTGGCCGCGGTTGGGCGCGGGTTTCCGCGCATCGCCGCGGATGGGCGCGGGCGGCTCAGAGGGAGCCGTTGCCGCCGGGCCTGGGGAGCGGCTTGCCGTACCAGATCTCGATCAGCCGGGCCGCGATGGAGATCCCGTACGGGGGCAGCACCTCGCCCGAGTCGAAGGCGGCGGTCAGCTCGTCGCGGGAGAACCAGCGGGCCTCGTGGAGTTCCTCGCCGTCGACCGTTATCCCGGACGTGGTCGCCCGGGCGGTGAAGCCGAGCATCAGGCTGGACGGGAAGGGCCACGGCTGGCTCGCCACGTACGCCACGTCTCCGACGACGACCCCCGCCTCCTCGAACGCCTCCCGGCGGACGGCCTGCTCCAGCGACTCCCCCGGCTCCACGAACCCCGCCAGGGTCGAGAAGCGCCCCTCGGGCCAGTGGAGCTGGCGGCCGAGGAGCGCCCGGTCCTCCTCGTCGGTGATCAGCATGATCACGGCGGGGTCGGTCCGGGGATAGTGTTCGGCGCCGCATGCCTGGCAGCGGCGGATGTGCCCGGCGGCGGCGATCACGGTCCGCTCCCCGCAGCGGGAGCAGAAGCGGTGCAGCCGCTGCCAGTTCTCCAGGGCGACGGCATGGGCCAGCAGGCCCGCGTCCCGGGCGGAGAGCAGCATTCCGGCCTCCCGGAGTCCGGCCGGGCGGGCGGACTGGTCCATCCGGCCGGGCAGGGAGTCCTTCTGGAGGGCGAAGTAGCGGACTCCGTCGGGGTCGGTGCCGAGGAAGTAGCGGTGGGTCTCGGTGACGGGCGCCTCGAAGGCGGGGGTCATCACGAGCTCGGTCCGCCCGTCGGGGGTGTCGTCGACGAGGGCGCGTCCGCCGGAGACCACGAACACCCGGGTCGTCGGGTGGCTCCACGCCGCCGCCAGCCACGCCTCGTCCAGCCGGTGGTGGGCCGCGCGGTCGATCCCGCTGGGCGCGGTCAGGCTGATGGGCTGGTCGGCGGTGGACTGGCTCTCGGTGCTCAACGTACTTCCAACTCCCCCGGACGGGTTCCAGTTCGGCGGTGGGCGGTTACTGAACGTTCTCGGTGGTGGCGGGGTCGGGTGGGCGGGCGGAAAAAGCCGGGTGCCGGTGGGGGCGGGTGGTCAGCGGGCCGCGCTCCCGAGGTCCTCCCAGAGGTGGGCGGCCGTCTCGACGCCTTTCAGCAGCAGTTCGATCTCGACCTTCTCGTTGGGCGCGTGCCAGCCGTCGGAGGGTACCGAGATGCCCAGGAAGAGGACGGGTGCCCCCAGGACGTCCTGGAGGTCGGCGGCGGGTCCCGAGCCGCCCTCACGGGTGAAGAGGATCTTCCGGCCGTCGAAGGCCCGGCTCATGGCGCGGACGACGGACTGGAGCGCGGGATGGTCGAGGGGGGTGAGGCAGGGCCGGGTGGAGGCGGCGAACGAGAGGTCGTAGCCGATGCCGTCGGGGACGCGGTCGGCGACCCAGCGGGCTACGGCGACCTCGACGGCGTCGGGGTCCTGGCCCGCCACCAGCCGGAAGGTGAGCTTCAGCCGGGCGGTGGCGGGGACGATGGTCTTGCCGCCGGGGCCCTGGTAGCCGCCGCCGATGCCGTTGACCTCGGCGGTCGGGCGGGCCCAGATCCGTTCCAGGGTCGTATATCCGGCCTCGCCGAGGGTGCCGGACGATTTGGCGGTGGCCAGCCAGGACGCCTCGTCGAACGGCAGCTCGGCGAAGAGGGCGCGTTCGGCGTCGCTCACGGGGACCACGCCGTCGTAGAAGCCGGGGATCGCGACGCGTTCACCGGCGTCGTGGAGGGCGCCCGCGAGCCTGGCGGCGACGGTCGCCGGGTTGGGTACGGCGCCGCCGAAGGAGCCGGAGTGGATGTCCTGCGCCGGTCCGTGGAGGGCGATCTCGCAGTCGACGAGCCCCCGCATCCCGGTACAGACGGTGGGGGTGGTCTCGGACCACATCCCGGTATCGGAGACGATCACGGTATCGGCGGCCAGCCGCTCGGCCCGCTCCTCCACCAGGGCCCGGAAGTGGGGCGAACCGGACTCCTCCTCGCCCTCGATCAGCAGCTTCAGATGGACGGCGGGGGCGGTACGGCCGGTGGCGGCGAGATGGGCCCGGACCCCGAGGGTGTGGAAGAAGACCTGGCCCTTGTCGTCGGCGGCGCCCCTGGCGTACATCCGGCCGCCGTCGATCCGGGGCTCGAACGGCTCGGACTCCCAGCCGTCGGCGAGGGCGGCGGGCTGGACGTCGTGGTGTCCGTAGACGAGGACGACGGGGGCGTCCGGCTGGTCGGACGGCCATTCGGCGAAGACGGCGGGGGCGCCCGCCGTGGGCCAGACCTCGGCGACCGGGAAGCCGGTCTCCCGGAGGGCGCCGACCAGCCAGTCGGCGCTGCGCCGGACGTCCTCCGCGTGCTCCGGCTGGGCCGAGACGGAGGGAATCCGCAGCCATTCCGCGAGCTCCGCGAGGAAGGTTTCGCGGTGCTGCCGGATGTACGTACGGACGGCGCTGTCCGAGGTGTCGCTCATGTGTATGAGCCTAACCGGCGTACGGGTCGCCCTCCGCCGCCGTACCCGCCGCGACGGGGTCTCCGGCGGGGGCTCCGGCCACGCCCCGACCGCCTTCGGGGGCGCCCCGGAGGAGCCGTTCCAGCTCGTCCCGGCCGGGCAGCCGGGCCGGGGTGACGGTCTCGCCGCTGCGGACGAAGACGAAGGACGCGGTCACGTCCTCGGGGGCGAGCCCGTGCTGTTCGGCCCAGGCCAGCCGGTAGACGGCGAGCTGGAGGGGGTCGGCGGTGGCGGATCTGCCGGTCTTCCAGTCCACGATCTCGAACGCGGCGGGGGCCCCGTCGGCGCCCGGGGTCCGGTAGACGGCGTCGATCCGGCCCCGGACCACCCGCCCGGCGAGGGTGATCCGGAACGGGAACTCCATCCGGTGGGGGGTCCGGCGGGCGTACGGCGTACGGGCAAACGCCTCCTTGAGTTCGGCGAGATCCTGCTCGTCCGTGATGTCTTCTTCATCACCATGGTGGCGGATATCACCGGCGTCATGATCGTACGGATCACCGGGGAGCTCGTCCGGGCCGTGCAGGGGCAGCGGCAGCTCCTCGAACCGGGACTCGACCCAGGCGTGGAAGCGGGTACCGCGCCGGGCGGCGGGCTGCGGCGGACGCGGCATGGGCCGGGCCAGCTCGCGGGCGAAGCCGTCGGGGTCGGCGGCGAGCCGGAGCAGCTGGGACGCGGTGAGCGAGGCGGGCAGCGGGACGTCCCGGACGGCCGCCCCTCTGCGCCGCAGCTCCCCGGAGAGGGCTTCGAGATCGCGGTCCCAGGAGGCGATGGTGCGCAGCTCCTCGGGGGTCAGCTCGCCGTCGTCGTCACCGTCACCGTCGTCACCGTCACCGCCGGGTCCGGGGCGGGGCGGGGGGCCGGACGGCTGGTGCGGGAGTACGGCTCCGGAGGCGGCGCCGGGGCCGGGGGTCTCGTCGTACGGCGGGGCGCCGTCGGCGGTCCCGTAGGGGTCGGCGTCGTATCCGGGGTGGGGCTGGTCCCACTCGTCGTCGGGGGCCGTCTCGTCGTCCAGCCCCTCGGGGAAAAGGTCGTCCGCGTACGCGTCCCCGGCGTACGGCTCGTCGGCGTACGGCTGCCCGGCGTACGGCTCGTCGGCGCGCTGATACCCGGTGACGGGGTCCTCCGGGCGCCGGGCGCGGTGGAGGTGGGCCCGTACGGTCTCGGCGGCCCGGCGGCGGCGGCGCAGGGACTCCGGGTCGAGCGGCAGCGGCCAGGCGTGCTCGGGCCCGGTCTCCGCGAGCGACGGGTTCACGGCGTCGTCGGCGGGGGCGTCCGCCCATGCCTCGATCTCGCCGAACCCGGCCGCGCAGTGGTCGTACAGCGCCTCCAGGAAGGCGGAGGGCCCCCGGCGGCGCTTCTGGGTGGGCCCCCACCAGTGTCCGGAGCCCAGCAACAGGGACCGGGGGCGGGTGAAGGTGACGTATCCGAGCCGCAGCTCCTCCGTGTGCTGGTGCTCCTTCATCCCCTCCTTGAACGCCTTCAGCCCCTTGGCGTCCCAGGCCGTGACGTCGGGGAGGGTGGCGGCGTCACCGCGCAGGGCGTGCGGCAGGACCTGGGGGTGCGAGGTCCATGCCTCGCGCCCCCGCTCGTTCGGGAACTGGCCGGTGACGAGCCCGGGGACGGCGACCACGTCCCACTCCAGTCCCTTGGACTTGTGGGCGGTGAGGACCTTGACCGTGTTCTCACCGCCGGGGAGGGCGTTGTCGAGGCCCTTCTCGTACTGGGCGGCGGTCCGCAGGAAGCCGAGGAAGGCGAGGAGCCCGGCCTCGCCGTCGAGTCCGGCGAAGGAGGCCGCGATGTCGAGGAAGTTGGCGAGGGTCTCCCGGCGGCGGGCGGCGAGGGCGTGCGGGGACGCCGACAGTTCGACGTCGAGCCCGGTGGCGCCGAGGACCCGGTGCAGCACGTCCATCAGGGGGTCGCCCAGGGCGCGGCGCAGCTCCCGCAGCTCGGCGGCGAGATGCGCGAAGCGGACCCGGGCCTCGGCGGAGAACGGCAGGCCGTCGTCCCGGCCGTCCGCGGCCCCTCCGCCACTGCCTCCGCTCCCTCCGCCTCCGGCGGGTTCGAGGAAGGTGTCGAGGGCGTCGGCGAGGGAGACCACTTCCGCCGGGTCGGTGCCCTCGACGGCGGCGGCGAGCCGTTCATCGGCGTCGGCGGGGTCGTCGTCGCCCCGCCGGTGGACCAGCAGCCGGGCGCGGCGGCCGAGGAGCGCCAGATCGCGGAGGCCGATCCGCCAGCGGGGGCCGGTGAGCAGCCGGACCAGGGACGCGTTGGCGCCGGGGTCCTGGAGGACTTCGCAGACGGCGACGAGATCGGCGACCTCGGGCAGGTGCAGCAGCCCGGAGAGCCCGACGACCTCGACGGGGACGTCCCGGGCGACCAGGGCGCCCTGGATCTCGGGGAAGTCGGCGGCGGTACGGCACAGGACGGCGATCTCACCGGGCGCGGTGCCCGTCCGGACGAGGTGGGCGACGGAGTCGGCGAGCCAGGCGATCTCCTCGGCGTGCGTCGGCAGCAGGGCGATCCGTACGCCGCCGTCGTGCTCGGCGCCGGGCGCGGGCCGCAGCGCCTCGACGCCCGCGTGCCGGGCTCGCAGGGGGGCGGCGAGGCCGTTGGCGAGCCGTAGGAGCCTGCCGCCGCTGCGGCGGTTCTCGCTCAGGGCGTAGCGGGTGGCGGGCGTGCCGTCGCGGTGCGGGAAGTGCTCGGGGAAGTCGTCCAGATTGGCCACGGAGGCGCCGCGCCAGCCGTAGATGGCCTGGCAGGGGTCGCCGACGGCGGTCACGGCGTGGCCCGTGCCCCGGCCGAAGAGTCCGGAGAGCAGGATCCGCTGGGCGACCGAGGTGTCCTGGTACTCGTCGAGGAGGACGACCTTGAACTCGTCCCGCAGGATCCGTCCCGTCTCGGGCCGGGTGAGGGCCAGCTCGGCGGAGAGGGCGATCTGGTCACCGAAGTCGAGCAGTTCGCGGGAGCGTTTCGCGGTGCGGTAGCGGGCGGTCAGTTCGAGCAGCTCACGGCGGGCGGCGACGGCTTCGGGGACCTTGCGCAGCTCGGCGTTGCCCAGCCGGGTGCCGTCCAGTACGCGCTGGAGGTCGGTGTCGTACGCGGCGAGCCGCTCCGGGTCCACCAGATGCTCGGACAGCTCCGCGTCGAGGGCGAGCAGATCGCCGACGAGGGTGGGGAAGGAGCGGGTGAGCGCCGGATACGGGCCCGGGGCCTCCCGCAGCACCCGGGCCGCGAGCTGGAACCGGGTGGCGTCGGCGAGAAGCCGGGCGGTCGGCTCCAGGCCGATCCGCAGACCGTGATCGGCGAGGAGCTGCCCGGCGAAGGCGTGGTACGTGGAGATCCTGGGCTCGCCCGGGGGGTTGTCCGGGTCGATCGCGTCGGGATCGGTGACCCCGGCCCGGACGAGGGCGGTCCTGACCCGGTCGGCCAGCTCGCCCGCGGCCTTGTTCGTGAACGTCAGCCCCAGGACCTCCTCGGGGGCGACCTGCCCCGTCCCGACGAGCCAGACGACGCGGGCGGCCATCACCGTCGTCTTCCCGGACCCGGCCCCGGCGACGACGACCTGCGGGGCGGGCGGCGCGGTGATGCACGCCGTCTGCTCCGGGGTGAAGGGGATCCCGAGCAGCTCCTTGAGCTGCTCGGGGTCGTCGATCCGGGCGGGGTTCATGCTTCGAGGCTACGGCCAGGGACTGACAGCCCCTGGCCGGGAGCTGTCAGTCCCGCGTCGCGTGCCCCGGGCGACGCCGGGGGGACCCTCAGCGCCTTGGCCCTCCTGGTGAGGCCCACAACCCGCGCCGCGCCCGGCAGCCTGGTGTAGTTCGCGGTCTGCACCACCGTCGTGGCTGTTCGCGCAGTTCCCCGCGCCCCTAAATGCTCTCCCGAGCGCCGTCCCCGAAATGGGCCCCGACCCCGCTCGCGAGGGGTCGGGCTCTTTCCGAGGGCGGCCAGGAAGGCAACCAGGGGCGCGGGGAACTGCGCGAGCAACCACCCACGGTCCGCAGGCCGGGGAGTACCCGATGGCGCCGGGCGAGACCGGGTAGTCGGCAATGCCGTGGAGGGCCAAGGCGCTGGGGGTCCCCCCATTGCCGAAGGCATAGGGGGCGGAACTGCGCGAACAGCCACAGACCGCGCGCGGTCGGCATACGAGGGCAAGCCCCCCACACACAGGCTCCTGCGGGCGGCGGTCAGTCGATGACGTGGCGGCCTTCCGGGCGGGCGCTGCAGGAGGACTGGAACGTACAGGTCGCGCACTGTGTGCCCGTCGTGGGGGTGAAGCGTTCGTCGAGGACGCGGCCCGCCGCCGTGGCGAGGAGTTCGCCGACCCACTCCCCGGCGAGCGGTTCCTGTGCCTGGACGCGGGGGAGTTCCTCGCCGCCTTCCCTGCGCGGCGCGGGCTGCCGCAGCTGGACGAGTTCGGCGCCGCCGGGCACGGGGCGGTCGCCGTCGAAGGTGTCGTCGAGGGCGCCTTCGCGTACCGCCAGCTGGTAGACCGCGAGCTGGGGGTGGCGGGCGACCTCTTCGCCGGTGGGGGCCTGTTTGCCGGTCTTGAAGTCGACGACGTACGCCCGGCCGTCCGCGTCCCTCTCGACCCGGTCCATGGAGCCCCGGATCCGTACCTCGTACTCCCCCGCTTCCAGGACGACGTCGAAGTCGTGTTCGGTGGCGGCGGGGGTGCGGCCGCCGCGGTCCATCACATGCCAGCGGAGGAAGCGCTCCAGCGCGATCCTGGCCTGCCGTTTCTCCTGTTCCGACTTCCAGGGCGCGTCGAAGGCGAGGGCGCCCCAGACGGATTCGAGGCGTTCCATCAGGACGGCGAGGTCGGCGGGGGTGCGGCCGGAGGCGACCTCGTCGGCGAGTACGTGGATGACGTTGCCGAAGCCCTGGGCGGCGGTGGCGGGGGCGTCGGCCCTGACCTCCCGGCCGAGGAACCACTGGAGGGCGCAGGCGTTGGCGAGCTGGTCGAGGGCGCTGCCGGAGAGGGCGACGGGCCGGGTGGCGTCCCGTAGGGGGGCGGTGCTGTGGGTGGGTTCGTACAGGCCCCACCAGCGGTCGGGGTGCGCGGCGGGCACCAGGGGGCCGCCCTCGTCGTCGTGGAGGGCGGCGAGGCGGGCGAGCCGCCGCGCGGCGGCGTCGCGGAGGGCGGGGGCCGCCGACGGGTCGACGGTGGTGGCGCGGAGTTCGGCGACAAGGGCGGAGACGGCGAGGGGCCGCCGGGGGCGGCCCGCGACGGCGACGGGCTCGACGCCGAGTTCGGTGAGGAAGCGGGACGGCTGGTCGCCGTCGTCGGCGGGGGCCTTGACGGCGGTGACGACCAGCCGGTCGCGGGCCCGGGTGGCGGCTACGTAGAAGAGCCGGCGTTCCTCGGCGAGGAGGGCGCCGGGGGTGAGGGGTTCGGCCAGTCCGTCGCGGCCGATCCGGTCGGCTTCGAGCAGGGAGCCGCGGCGGCGGAGGTCGGGCCAGAGGCCCTCCTGTACCCCGGCGACGACGACGAGCCCCCATTCGAGGCCCTTGGCGCGGTGGGCCGTCATCAGCCGGACCGCGTCGGGGCGGGTCTCCCGGGCGAAGAGGGTGTCCGCGGCGATGTCCTGGGCCTCGATCTCCTCGATGAAGTTGAGCGCGCCGCGGCCGCCGGTGCGTTCCTCGGCGCGGGCGGCCGTGTCGAAGAGGGCGCAGACGGCGTCGAGGTCGCGGTCGGCGTTACGGCCCGCGGCGCCGCCGCGCAGGGCCGCGTTCTCCAGACGCTGGGGCCAGTACGTCCCGTTCCACAGCTCCCACAGGGCGTCCTCGGCGGTGCCGCCGCCGTCGAGTACGGCCCGGGTCCTGGCCAGCAGGAGGCCGAGTTCACGGGCGCGGCGGGCATAGCCGGGGTCGTGGACGGCGAGCCGTTCCGGTTCGGCCACGGCTCGGGCGACGAGCAGGTCGGAGGGGGGCGGCAGCCGGTTTCCGGCGGCGCGTTCCTCGTCGCGCAGGGCCCGGCCGAGCCGGCGCAGGTCGGCGGCGTCCATTCCGCCGAGGGGCGAGGTGAGCAGGGTGAGGGCGGTCTCGGTGTCGAGCCATCCGGCCCCGGCCCCGGTATCAGCATCGGCATCGGCCGCGGGGGCTGGGCCCCCGTCTCCGGCCCTCTTCTCGTCAGCGGCCTCGCCATTGGTCCCGTCCTCGGCCGCGTCCTGTTCCGGGCCGGGCTCGGCGAGCGCGCCGTCGGCCGGTTCCGGTACGCCGTCGTCCGGGCCGGACGACGATCCGGCATCGGCATCGGCACCGGCACCGGTGTCCGCGTCGGATCCGCTGTCGGCCGCCGGGCCGGCCGGAGCGGCGGGCGTGGCGGCGAGCGGGGTCGCGACCGCCCGCAGGGCCGTGAGCAGGGGCGCCACGGCCGGTTCATGGCGCAGGGGTACGTCCGCGCCGTCGACCTCCAGCGGTACCCCGGCCGAGGTGAGCGCGCGGCGGACGGTCGGGATGGTCCGGCTGCCCGCCCGGACCAGGACCGCCATGTCGTGCCAGGGGACGCCGTCCTCCAGATGGGCCCGGCGCAGGACGTCGGCGATGTTGTCCAGCTCGGCGGAGGAGGTGGGATAGGTGTACGCCTCCACCACGCCGCCCTCGCGGACGGCGGCCAGCTCTCGGTGGGCCCGGACCTTGTCGGCGGGCAGCCGGGTGAGGGGCATCCGGCGGGTCAGCAGCCGGGTGGCCGTCAGCGGTACGTCGCCGCTCCGGCGGGAGGTGGTGAGCACGGCGACGCCCGCCGGGGTGCCGTCGGTGTGCGGGAAGGCGGTGGGGAAGTCGAGGATGCCGTTCACATCCGCGCCCCGGAAGGCGTAGATGGACTGGTCGGGGTCGCCGAACGCGACCAGGGTCCGGCCGCCGCCCGCCAGCGCCCGCAGCAGCCGGACCTGGGACGGGTCGGTGTCCTGGTACTCGTCGACGAAGACCGCGTCGTACGGGAAGTCGTACGGGAACCCGCGCGCGGGCGCGGCGCGCTCGGCGAGCAGAACGGCCCGGTGGACGAGTTCGGCATAGTCGAGCACGCCCTGCATATCGAGGACGTCGAGGTATTCGGCGAGGAAGGACGCGGCGGCCCGCCAGTCGCGGCGGCCGGTGCGTTCGGCGAACCGCTTGAGCGCGGCCGGGTCGAGCCCCAGCTCCCGGCTGCGGGCCAGCACGGCCCGGACCTCGTCGGCGAAGCCCCGGGTGGTGAGGCAGGCCCGCAGTTCGTCGGGCCATTCGTTGCGGGCGAGCCCGTCGGCCTCCAGCCCGATCTGGCCCGCGAGGAGTTCGCGTACGGCCACGTCCTGCTCGGGCCCCGAGAGCAGCCGCAGCGGCTCGGCGAAGAGGTCGGCGTCCTGATGGGCCCGGATCAGGGCGTAGCAGAAGGAGTGGAAGGTCGTCGCCTGCGGGCCGTGGGCGCCGCCGAGCCGGACGGCCATCCGGTCCCGCAGTTCGACCGCGGCCTTCCGGCTGAAGGTCAGGACGAGGATCCGCTCGGGGTCGGTACCGGCCGCGATCCGGGCGGCGACGGCCTCGACGAGGGTGGTGGTCTTGCCGGTGCCGGGGCCCGCGAGGACGAGCAGGGGGCCGTCGCCGTGGTCAACCACGGCGCGCTGCGCGGCGTCAAGGAGGGGGGGATCCGTCGTTCCGGGCTCGGTACGCACCAGCCGGTACGCACCCGGGTTCCGGCCTCCGCGCCCCTGAGCAGGGCGTGCTGAAGCCCCGTACCGCGCCGATCGCGGGTACGGCGTACGCCCGGTGGTGGAGGAGGAACTCACGTGGATCGCCGGTCCTGGTGGGTGTGGTGGTGCTGATGGAGCGGGCGGGGCCGGAGCCGCGCGCTGAAGACGCTACCCCGGGCTCCGGGGCGGTCGGGTCGGCGGGCCCGGCGGGTGCCGGAGGCGCGGGAGCGGCCGGAGCCGGGGCCGTACGCCCCCGGACGACCGGCACCGACGCCCGTAAGACGGCCGGGGCGGTTCCGCCCGCGACCCGACGGAACCGGCCCGGCTCCGCGGGGCACAGATGCCGTGCGCGCCGTGGGGTACGGGTACGGGTCGTCACGGTCCCGGTGGCACGGACGGTAACGCAGCCGGAAACGCGGCGGAGAACACGGCCGGAAACGGAGCCGGGACGGACGGTCCGGCCGGTGGCCGGAGCCGACCGGGCGGCCCGTACGGCTCCGCCCGCCGGGCGGGGTACGACCGGAGCGCCGGGGCGGTCCGGGGCCTCCCGGTACTCCCCGGGCAGCCGTCCGCCGGGCTCCCGGCGGTGGTCACCGTCGATCGCGGGCGCCGCCGCTCTCCAGGCCGGGCCCACGGTCACCGTCGTCGTCACCTTCGCCCGCACCGGCACCGGCACGGTCGCCCCGGTCGTCACGATCCCCGAGGTCGCCGCCCGTGCCGCCCGTACCGCCGTCCCAGCGGGCCCGGCGCATGTCGATCCGGGGTATGTGTCCCTCGGCGCTCGCGGGCGCGATCCGCAGCGGGGTGCCCTCCGCGCGGTAGTGCCCGAGGGCGTCCGGCTCGTGTCCCGGCAGCACGGTGCCGTCCGCGCGCACCACCCGCCACCAGGGCACCGCGCCGCCGAACAGCGCCATGACCCGGCCGACCTGACGCGGGCCGCCCTCACCGAGCCACTCGGCGATATCGCCGTACGTCATCACCCGGCCGGGCGGGATCCGCTCGGCGACGTCGAGCACCCGCTCCGCGTAGTCCGGGATCTCCACGACCTCTTCCATCCCGCCATCCTGCCCCACCGCACCGACAAGCCGGGGTGCCTGTGGACAACCCCGTGCACCGGACGGCACGGGCCGTCAGGATGGACGGACCGCGGCACGGTCCGGGAAGCCGCGGAAGATAGTTACGACACGGGGCGAAAAGGGTGACCATGACCGACTCATCGCGAACTATTGCGCAGGTCACGCCGGTACAGGACACCCTGATGGCCGTCCGCGGGGCCCGGTCGTGCCACCATCGTGCGCGGACGGTGACGGGTGATACGTGACCGGGAGGACACCGGGACGGCGGAGAAGGGAGCGGGGTGTGCGGGCTGGCACAGCGGCTGACGCCGACGGCACCGGGCCCCGCCCGGAGGATGCCGGGACACCCGCCCCGACGACCGGAGGCGCCCCGTCCGACGGGGTGCCCGACGACAGCAAGGACGATAAGCCGATCGAGGACATGACAGAGGCGGTCGACGGCGCCGGATCCGCCGCGGGCGGTACCGGCGCCGGGCGTCGGCGTGCCCGCGCCCGGTCCGGCGACGGCACCGGTTCCGGCCCGGGCGGCGCGAGCGGCTCCGGCCGCGTACAGCCCTCCGGTGAGCGCAGCCGGGCCGATTCACGTCCGGCCCCCGGCGGGAAGAACGGACCGGCCGCCGAAACGCGACCGCGTGCCGGTACGCCCACGGCCTCCGGTTCCGATTCCAGTTCGGGTTCGGGCTCGGGTGCCGACACCGGCCCCGGCCCGGATTCCGGTTCCGGTCCGCCTCCGGGCTCCGATACGCCCTCCGGTACCGACGGTCGGCCCGGGACCGGAGCCGGAGGGTCCGGCCGGCGCGGCGGAGGTACCGGCGGCCCGGGTGCGGCAGCCGGATCCCGCGCGTCCGACGGCGACGACGACCGGGACGACCGTGACCGCCGGGACGGCCACCGCGACACGGACGACGCCGCCGGTGAGCCGGGGCCTGGAGCGACCGCGGGGGACGCTCCCGCCCCGGCCCGCCCGGCGGATCAGTCGGACCGGCCGGACCGGCGCTCCGGGGACGAGCCGACCACCGAGCCCGACCCCGACCCCACAGACGACCCCACAGACGAGCCCGCCACCGACCCCACGGACGGGCCCGCGCGGGACTCCGGCGCCGAGTCGGTCGCCGGTGCCGACCGGGTCTCCGGCGACGAGCCGCTGCTCGCCGCCCGGGTGCACCGCCCGTCGGATCTGATGCGTTTCCTCGGCGGCGTCCTCGCGATCGCCGTCCTCCTCGCCATCGCCGCCTTCGCCCAGGGGACGACGACCGGCCTCGAACACGACATCAGCAAGGGGACCGAGCAGGCCCCCGTCCTGCTGGTGAAGCTGGCCGGTCTGGTCTCCTCGATCGCCGTCCTCCTGGTCCCCATCGCCTTCGCGATCGAACGGCTGATCAAACGGGACGGGCTGCGGATCGCGGACGGCGTCCTGGCCGCGGTCCTGGCCCACGGGGTCACCCTCGCCACCGACCTCTGGGTCGCCCGGATGGCCCCCGACAGCGTCCAGGAAGCCCTCACCCGGGCCCAGGGCGGCGGTCTGACCGACCCCGTCCACGGCTATCTGGCCCCCGTCATCGCCTATATGACGGCCGTCGGCATGGCCCGCAGACCCCGGTGGCGGGTGGTGCTCTGGGTGGTCCTGCTGCTGGACGCCTTCGCCATGCTGGTGGCCGGATACACCACCCCGTTCTCGATCGTGCTCACCGTGCTCCTCGGCTGGTCCGTGGCGTACGGCACCCTCTACGCGGTCGGCTCGCCGAACGTCCGGCCCACCGGCCAGACCCTGCTGGCGGGTCTGCGCCACGTCGGCTTCCGCCCGGTCACCGCGATGCGCACGGAGGACGCGCCCGACGGGCCCGACGGCACTGCCGAGGCGGGCGACCGGGGCCGCCGCTATCTGGTGACCCTGGAGGAGGGGCCACCCCTCGATGTCACCGTCGTCGACCGCGAACAGCAGGCACACGGCTTCTTCTACCGGCTCTGGCGGCGGCTGACGCTGCGCTCCATCACCACCCGCCGCTCCTCCCTCCAGTCGCTGCGGCAGGCGCTGGAGCAGGAGGCTCTGCTCGCGTACGCGGCGATCGCGGCCGGGGCCAACGCGCCCAAGCTGATCGCCACGTCCGAGCTGGGACCCGACGCGGTGATGCTGGTCTACGAGCACCTGGGCGGCCGTTCCCTGGACGCCATGGCGGACGACGAGATCACCGACGACGTCGTCCGCGGGGCCTGGCGGCAGGTCAAGGCCCTCCAGTCGCGCCGGATCGCGCACCGCAGGCTGACCGGCGACGCGATCCTGGTGGATCGTTCCGGCAAGGTCATCCTCACCGATCTGCGGGGCGGCGAGATCGCGGCGGGCGATCTGGTGCTGCGGATGGACGTGGCCCAGCTGCTGGTCACCCTGGGTCTGCGGGTGGGCGCCGAGCGGGCCGTCTCGGGGGCCCTGGAGGTCCTCGGGCCGGACGCGGTCGCGGACTGTCTGCCACTGCTCCAGCCGATCGCCCTCAGCCGCTCCACCCGGGCGACCCTGCGGCGGCTGGCCCGGGAGCGGGCCGAGCGGGAGCGCGAGGCCGTACTGGAGGCGTCGGCGGCGGCCCGGCGGGCCCGCGCGGAGGCCGCGGCGGCCCATGACACCGACGGCGGGGTCACCGCGAAAGCCCCCACCGACGAGACCGACGAGACCGCCGGGGCCGTTGAGACCGGCAGAGCCGACCAGGCCGCCGAGCTCACCAAGGCCGGTGGAACAGCCAAGCCCACCAAGACCGGAAAAACCGAACGGACCGGCAAACCGGACAAGGCCGACAAGCGAGCCGTCGAAGAAGCGCTGGAGGAGACCCGGGAGGAGGACCTCCTCACCCAGATCCGCCATCAGGTCCTGCTGATCCGGCCGCAGGCGCCGGTGGAGCCGGTCCGGCTGGAGCGGATCCGCCCCCGCACCCTGGTCAGTCTGATCGCGGGCGCGGTGGCCGCGTACTTCCTGCTCTCCCAGATCGCGGGCAACAACCTGGGCGCCGACTTCAGCAGCGCCCACTGGATGTGGGTGGCGGTCGCGGTCGCCTTCTCCGCCCTGAGCTATCTCGCGGCGGCGATGAGCCTGCTGGGCTTCGTCCCCGAACGGGTGCCGTTCCCCAGAACCGTGCTCGCGCAGGTCGCCGGGTCCTTTGTGAAGATCGTCGCCCCGGCCGCGGTCGGCGGTGTCGCGCTGAACACCCGGTTCCTCCAGCGTTCCGGGGTACGTCCGGGGCTCGCGGTGGCGAGTGTGGGCGCCGCCCAGCTCTTCGGGCTCGGGGCGCACATCCTGCTGCTGCTGACCTTCGGCTATCTGACCGGTACCGAGAAGACACCGTCGCTCAGCCCGTCCAGAACGGTCATCGCCGGTCTGCTGACGGTCGCGGTGCTGGTCCTGGTGGTGACGGCCATCCCGTTCCTGCGGAAGTTCGTCTCGACCCGGCTGCGGTCGCTCTTCGCCGGGGTCGTGCCGCGGATGCTCGACGTACTCCAGCGGCCGGTGAAGCTGCTCACCGGTATCGGCGGCCAGCTCCTGCTGACCTTCGCCTTCGTGATGTGCCTCGACGCGTCGGTCCGGGCGTTCAACGACGGCGCCCAGCCGCTGAGCTACGCCAGCCTCGCGGTGGTCTTCCTGGCGGGCAACGCCCTGGGGTCGGCGGCGCCGACACCGGGTGGTGTGGGCGCGGTCGAGGGCGCGCTGATCCTCGGCCTCATCGCGGCGGGCGTACCGAAGGACGTGGCGACCGCGGCGGTACTGCTCTACCGGATCCTGACGCTCTGGCTGCCGGTGCTGCCGGGCTGGCTGGCGTTCAGCCATCTCTCCCGCAAGGGCGCCCTCTAGGTCGTCGCCGGAGGCGCCCCCCTTCGTACGAGGGGGGCGCCTCCGGCGCGTTCCGGCAGCCGGACCCGGTCCGGGGGCGCGCCGGGCATGGAAGCCGCCCCCGGACCGGAAGCCACGCCGGGCCGGGGGCGGGCGACCACCCGAGTGGACCACCGCGGGGGCGGTCTGTCCGCCCGGCCCGCACGATGGCGGCATGCCGACCTCTGCCACCACCGTGCGTACCGCGGCCGTCGCCGCCTCCCTCTCCGTCCTCCTGGCCGCGGGCTGTTCGGGCGGCGGCGGGGACGAGGAGGGCGAACCCGCCGCCGGGACGACCAGTACGGCGGCGGCGGACCGCACCGCGTCCCGTACGGCGGATGCCTCCCGCACCCCGGAGCGGGCGAGCGCGTCGCGGACCGCGCCCCCGCCCCTGGGCCGCGAGCTGACCGGCCAGAAACCCGCGTGGAAGGCGTGCCCGGCGCCGTCGCAGGCAGAGGGCGGCGGAGCGGCGCCCGAGCCCCCGCCCGGCGGCTCGGCCTGGGAGTGCGCCACCATCAAGGCGCCCCTCGACTACGCCGACCCGGACGGCGAGACCATCGGTCTGGCACTCATCAGGGCCGAGGCGACCGACCCGGCGAAACGTATCGGCTCATTGATCTTCAACTTCGGCGGACCCGGCGGTTCCGGAGTGACGACCCTGCCCGCCGCCGCGACCGACTACGGGGCCCTGAACACCCGCTACGACCTGGTCAGCTTCGATCCGCGCGGCGTCGGCCGGAGCAAGCCCGTGGAGTGCGAGAGCGATGCCGCGCTGGACAAGTTCTACGCCCTCGACGCCACCCCCGACACGGACGCCGAGGTGACCGCGTACAACAACGGTCTGAAGTCGTACGCCGCCGCCTGCGACCGGCGCTCGGGCGCCGCGCTCCCCCATGTCGGGACCGAGAACGCGGCCCGCGACCTCGATCTGATGCGCCAGGTCCTCGGCGACGACAAGCTCTCCTACTTCGGCATCTCCTACGGCACCGAACTGGGCGGGGTCTACGCCCACCTCTTCCCGGCGAAGGTCGGCCGGGCCGTCTTCGACGCGGTCGTGGACCCGACGAAGAACTCCGAGCAGAGCTCACTCGGCCAGGCGAAGGGCTTCCAGCTCGCCCTGGACAACTTCGCCAAGGACTGTGTGGACCGGGGCGACCAGTGCCTGATCGCCGGTACCACGGTCGCCGAGGTCGAGGGGCAGATCACGGAGCTGCTGAAGCGGCTCGACCGGCAGCCCGTCCCGGCCGCCGGGGGCCGGGAACTGACCCAGACCCAGGCTCTCAACGGCATCGCCCAGTCCCTGTACTCACAGCAGTTCTGGCCGCTGCTGGAGCAGGGCGTGGACGAGGCGGACGGCGGCGACGGATCGCTGCTGCTCGCCCTCTCCGACGCGATGAACGGCCGGAACGAGAACGGCGAGTACGACAATATGGGCGCCGCCTTCACCGCGATCAGCTGTGTCGACACCGAGGACCGCGTCCCGGTGGCACAGGTCGAGGCGAAGCTGCCCGCGTTCCGCGCGGCATCGCCGGTCTTCGGCGACTATCTGGGCTGGGGCATGCTGGGCTGCACCAACTGGCCCGTCCCCGGCACCTGGGAGCACCCCGACGTGTCCGCCCCCGGCGCCCCGCCGATCGTGGTGATCGGCAACACCGGTGACCCCGCGACACCGTACGAGGGCGCACGGGCGATGGTCGGCGCGCTCGGGCCCGGCGTCGGGGTCGAGATCACCTACGAGGGCCAGGGCCACGGCGCGTACAACGCGACCAGCACCTGTGTGAAGGGCGCGGTCGACGCCTATCTGCTGGAGGGGCGGGTTCCGGCGGCGGGCACGGTCTGCCGCTGACGTACCGGCGGCCGAAAACCGGTACCGGCACGCTGTCAGTGGCGGTACATAGGATGGAACGACTGTCGAAGGAACGGGGTCCCGGGCCGTGCAGGGCCGGGCCCCACGGGGGATTCCATCATGCGTTACGGATCTATCGGACCCGGCGTCCGCCGGGCGGCGGCCCTGGCGGTCGCGCTGGTGCTCGCGGGCACCGCCTGTACAGGGGGCGGGGGCGGGGGCCCGAAGCCGCCGCCGAAGCCATCCGCGCCGTCGGGGGAATCCGGCGGAACAAAGGCCCCGGACGAGCAGCCGCCCACCCGCGCGGCGGGGGCGTCACCGGCACCGACCGGTGCCCTGCCCGCCGCGCTCACCGGGCAGCGGCTCGACTGGTCGGCGTGCGACGCCCCGGTCAAGGCCGACGGGTCGGCCGCGGAGAAGCCCGGCTCCTCCTGGCGGTGCGCGACGATGAAGGCGCCGCTCGACTACACCCGGCCGGACGGCGAGACGATCGGGATCGCCCTGATCCGGTCGAAGGCGAAGGACGAGCGGGACCGGCTCGGCTCCCTGCTCTTCAACTTCGGCGGCCCGGGCGGCTCGGGCGTCGCCGGGCTGCCGGGCGCCGCCGACGGCTTCACGGAGCTGAACCGCCGCTACGACCTGGTCAGCTTCGATCCGCGCGGGGTCGCCGAGAGCTCCGCCGTGGTCTGCCGGGACCACCAGCAGACCGAGGCGGCCCACCGGGTCGACGCGACCCCCGACACCCCGGCCGAACAGCGCGCGTACATGGCGACGGCCGCGGACTTCGGCGAGGGCTGCGCCCGGCGTTCGGGGAAGGTGCTGCCCCATGTGGGGACGGCCAACGCGGCCCGCGACCTCGATCTGATGCGCCAGGTCCTCGGCGACGGCAAGCTGAACTATCTGGGCTTCTCGTACGGCACCGAACTGGGCGGGGTCTACGCCCACCTCTTCCCCGGTAACGTGGGGCGGCTGGCGATGGACGGCGTCGTCGATCCCACGGCGGACTTCGCGGGCGGCCCGCGCAATCAGGCCCTCGGCTTCCAGCGGGCCCTGGAGAACTACTACAAGAGCCGGGGCATCGGCGCCGACGCCGGGACGGCCCGGACGGTGAAGCTGCTCAAGGGGCTGGACTCCCGGCCGCTGCCCGCCGGGGACGACCGGCGGCTGACCGAGACGATGGCGCTCACCGGCATCATCCAGGCGCTCTATACCGAGGAGTACTGGCCGTATCTGACGGACGGTCTGGAGGCGGCCGAGCGGGGCGACGGATCCGTACTGCTGGCCTTCGCCGATATGTACACGGGCCGGGACCGGAAGGGCCGTTACACCACTCAGGACCACGCACAGCGCGCGATATCGTGCGCCGACGCCGCGGCCCGGCCCACGACCGCGGAGGTGACCTCGCGTCATCTCGCCGAGTTCACCGAGGTCTCCCCCGTCTTCGGGCCCTATCTGGCCTGGGACGTGGCGGGCTGGTGCGCCGACTGGCCGGTGGACGGGGCGTGGGAGAAGCCGAAGGTGTCGGCGAAGGGCGCGGCCCCGATCCTGGTCGTCGGCACCACGGGCGATCCGGCGACCCCGGTCGAGGGCGCCGAGCGGATGGCCGAGGGCCTGGGCGCCGGAGTGGGTGTGCTGGTCACCAGCAAGGGCGAGAACCACGGCTCGTACGGCTTCTCGAAGTGCGCTACCCGGCTGGTGGACGACTATCTGCTGACGGGCAGGGTCCCGCCGAACGGGACGGTCTGCTCCTGACGGGCGGGTCCGGGCCGGGTCCGGGCCGGCCGGGCCCGGGCCGGGCCATTGGGCGGGGGCCGCCACCGTACGGACACCGTACGGGCCGGGCCCCGGCGGACGCGTCGAGGACGCGGCGCCGGGGCCCGGTGAGCGATACGCGGGTCGGTCAGTAGACCGGCTTGTGCGGCTCGATCTGGTTGACCCAGCCGATGACACCGCCGCCGACATGGACGGCGTCGGAGAAGCCCGCCGACTTCAGGACGGCCAGCACCTCCGCACTACGGACACCCGTCTTGCAGTGCAGGACGATCTTCTTGTCCTGGGGCAGCCCCTGGAGGGCCGTACCCATCAGGAACTCGTTCTTGGGGATCAGCTTGGCGCCGGGGATCGAGACGATCTCGTACTCGTTGACTTCCCGGACATCGATGATCTCGATGTTCTCGTCGTCGTCGATCCACTCCTTGAGCTGCTTGGGAGTGATCGTCGAACCGGCCGCCGCCTCCTGGGCCTCCTCCGAGACGACACCGCAGAACGCCTCGTAGTCGATCAGTTCGGTGACGGTCGGGTTCTCGCCGCAGACCGCGCAGTTCGGGTCCTTGCGGACCTTGACCTGGCGGTACTGCATCTCCAGGGCGTCGTAGATCATCAGTCGGCCGACCAGCGGCTCGCCGACGCCCGCGAGCAGCTTGATGGCCTCGGTGACCTGGATCGAGCCGACGGAGGCGCAGAGCACTCCGAGGACACCGCCCTCGGCGCAGCTGGGCACCATGCCCGGCGGCGGGGGCTCGGGGTAGAGGCAGCGGTAGCAGGGGCCGTGCTCGGACCAGAAGACGGACGCCTGCCCGTCGAAGCGGTAGATCGAGCCCCAGACATACGGCTTGTCGAGCAGCACACAGGCGTCGTTCACCAGATAGCGGGTGGCGAAGTTGTCCGTGCCGTCGACGATGAGGTCGTACTGGCCGAAGATGTCGAGCACGTTGTCGGCTTCGAGCCGCTCCTCGTGCAGAACGACATTGACGTACGGGTTGATCCCGAGGACCGAGTCCTTCGCGGACGCGGCCTTGGACCGGCCGATGTCGGACTGGCTGTGGATGATCTGACGCTGCAGATTCGACTCGTCGACCTCGTCGAACTCGACGATGCCGAGGGTTCCGACACCGGCCGCGGCCAGATACATCAGGGCGGGGGACCCGAGTCCGCCCGCGCCCACACAGAGCACCTTGGCGTTCTTGAGCCGCTTCTGCCCGTCCATCCCGACATCCGGGATGATCAGGTGGCGGGAGTACCGGCGGACCTCGTCGACGGTGAGCTCAGCGGCTGGCTCGACCAGGGGTGGCAGCGACACGGGGACTCCGATGCGTCGGTAAGTCAGTACGGTTGTTCTCCCGTAACACTGCCACGCGCCTTCTCATTCCGAGACACCTGGTCCGATCTGCGAGACGAAATCGTCCCAGTAGCCGGGCAGGCTCTCGAATGCCCGGGAATGTCCGATCGCCGGGGCGTACTCCGTACCGCCCGCCTGATCAGCCACCGGACCGTCGGCGGACAACGGCACCGGGCCGGAACCGAGGCCGGTGCCGGTGTCCGGGCCGGTGCCGGACGGCGGTCCGGCCGGGCGGTCCGCCCGCCGGTCGGTGAAGAAGACCGTGCCCGCACCCTGCCAGCGGGCGATCCTGACGGCCTCCTCCAGATGCGTCCGCGGCACCCCGTGGACGAAGTGCGCGAACCGGCCGGGCGGATGGTCGGCGGTCCACTCCGCCACCTGCGACCAGCGGTAGTCGGCCCAGGAGCCGCAGAAGGTGACGAGCTGGTCGGCGATCTCCGCGTAACCCGGGTACGGCTGGGTGCCGTGGCCCAGGACCAGCCGGACCGCACCGGACCGGGCCACGCCGGACCGGCCCACGCCGGACCGGGCCGGGCCGCCGGCCGCCGTCCCGCCCGTGTCCCCGCTGCCGATGCCCGCTCCGGTACCAGTACTGGTGCCGGATCCGGTGCCGATGCGCGTTCCGGTGACGCAGCCGACGGTGCCCGCGACCGCCCGCAGGACCGCCGTCGTCCGCCGGACGGCGGCCAGCCCGGCCCGGTCCGAGGGGCAGCGGTCCAGCAGGAACCCGCCGACCCGGTACCAGAGCGCGTACCGCTCCGCGTCCGCCGCCAGCTCGCCGAC
This sequence comes from Streptomyces sp. NPDC020875, assembly GCF_040641415.1. Taxonomy (NCBI): domain Bacteria; kingdom Bacillati; phylum Actinomycetota; class Actinomycetes; order Kitasatosporales; family Streptomycetaceae; genus Streptomyces; species Streptomyces sp. NPDC020875. Next base: position 51,528 of record NZ_JBFADP010000002.1, read on the forward strand.
CGGACGGGCGCCATGGGCCAGGTCGAGCTGGCCCAGCACCCGTACGCCCGCGTTGACCAGCCGCCCGGCCGCCGCCAGACAGTCCGGGTCGGGGCGGTCCCCGGGCCCGTTCGCCACCGTGAGGACGACCCAGTCAAGGGGGGTCCCCGGCCGGGTCAGCGCCGTCCACTCGGCGGCGGCGAGCAGCGGATGGGCGTACCCCGGTACGCCGATCCGCAGCCTGCCCCACTCCCCGGCCGCCGTTTCCGGGGCCGTCTCGGGGGCCGTCTCCGGGAGCCGGGCCCGAACGTCCCCGAGGACCGCCGGTCCCGGAAGCGCCGTGTCGTACCCGTACGGCGCATACGGCGCGCGGGCCGGGTACGGCGCGACCCTCACCGGCCCCGCCGCGTAGCGCACTCCCCCGCCGCCGGTCAGATCCGGCATGCCGCCTCCATCCAGATATCGGCGAGCGATTCCTCCAGATTGATCCGGGGCCGCCAGCCGAGCCGGTCCCGGGCGGTCCTGATGTCGGCCTGCTGCCAGTTGCCGCAGCCGTCGGGGTAGGGAACGGGGGCCGCGGCGAGCTGTTCGAGTACGGATTCGGCGCGCGGCGCTCCGATCCCGGCGCCGCCGAGCGGGCCGTGGCCGGGAATCCCGCCGTGGCCCACGGCGCCGAGGTGGCCGCCGGGCCCGCCGTGCCCGGCCCCCGGGCCGCCGAGACCCGGGTGGACGGCGTGACCGCCGTGACCCGCGAGACCGTTGTGGCCGAGGCCGCCGGGTCCGGACCGTCCGGGCGGGGTGTCCAGTTCGTGCAGCGCGCCCGCGTACCCGGCGACCCGGGCGAGGACGGCCGCCGCGTCCCGGAGCCGTACGGCCCGCCCGGTGCCGATGTTGACGACGCCCTGCGCGGCGGAGAGCGACGCGGCGTGCACCGCCCGGGCCACGTCCCGTACGTCGACGAAGTCGCGCTGGACCCCGAGCCCGCTGAGCTTCAGCTCCCCGTCCCCGGACTGCATCGCCCGCCGCATGGCCTCGGCGAGCCGCCCGAGCGGCGATCCGGCCGGGGTGCCGGGGCCGACCGGTGAGAACACCCGCAGCACGACGGCGTCGAGTCCGGAGCCGAGGACCAGTTCGGTGGCGGCCAGCTTGCTGACCCCGTAGGGGCCGCCGGGCCGGGGGATCGCGTCCTCGGCGGTGGACGATCCCTGCTGGGAGGGGCCGTACTCGGACGAGCACCCCACCTGCACCAGCCGCGCCCCGCAGCCGCTGCGGCGCAGCGCCTCGCAGACGGTGGCGACGGCGACCGTGTTGTGCCGGGTGAGTTCGCGGGCGCCGCCCCGGGTGGCTCCGGCGCAGTTGATCACCACCCCCGGGTGGACGGCGGTGAGGAAGCGGGTGAGCGCGCCGGGGCTGCCGCCCGCGAGGTCGAAACGCACATCGGCGTCGTCGCCCCGGCCCAGGGTCGTCAGATGGACGGCGGGGTCGGCGAGCAGCCGGTCGGCGACGAAGCGGCCGAGGAATCCATTGGCACCGAGCAGCAGCACCCTCATCGCGCGCCCCCTTCCTGATGACGGGTCCGGGCTGGGGATTGGCGGGTCATGTCGTGTTTCTCCTTCGGGTGTCGCCGCCGTCGCGGCGACGTCTGATCCGGCGGACGCCGGTGGTACGGCACAAAGCGGAGGTACGGGTACCGGGCCGCCCGCCGGGGGTGGGACGGGAGCGGGGCGGGCGGACGGTACGGGGACGGGGGACGTAACGGGTCCGGCGACCGGCGCTCCGGCGGGGACACCGGTACGCGGGGCGGCGGGCGAGGGGGCGGCGGGCGCCGCCGGTCGTCAGGTGTGGGCGGAGGCCCGGGACAGTACGGCGGTGGCCCGGACCAGCAGCCCGCCCGCGACCACGCCGCAGACCAGGGCCGCGATCCCGCCGGGGCCCCACGCGGCGGTCACCGCGTCGACCGGTCCGGCCGCGGGTCCGAGCCCCGGCAGCCGGGCGGCGAGCAGGAGCAGCGCCACCAGTGTCTGTCCGGCGCAGGCGGCGGCGAGTCCGGTCACCGCCGTCGCCGGGAAGCCGTGGACGGCCAGCAGCCGGGCCGTGAACAGCAGCAGCCCGAGAGCGACCGTCGCGGCCGGGGTACTGCCGTCGCCGACGGCGTCCGCCGTCGACCAGGCAGCGACCGCCGTCGCGGCGGTGAAGGCCGCCGCCGCGCCGAGGATCAGGGGGCGCGACCCGGCCGCGAAGTCGTCCAGCCTGCGGCTGTCGCCGAGCCTGCGCCGGATCCATACGGAGAGCGCCCGGGCGCACCAGGCGGCGGGCGCGACGGCGACGGCCAGCGCGATCAGGGGCGCGGGCATGAGCGAGACCCCGCCGGTGCCGCCGCCTGTGACGCCGCCTTCGGTGCCGCCCGCCGGTCCCGCCGGGCCGAGGAGTTCGGTGAGTCCTTCCCCGTATCCGGCGAAGCCCAGCAGCAGGGCGGTCAGTACGGCACCGAGGGCGGCGCCGGGGCGTACGGTACGGCTCCGGGCGCCGCTACGGGCTCCGAGCGCCCCGGCGCGCAGGGTGTACAGCACGGCACAGCCGACGGCGGCCGTACCGAGCGCGCCGACGGCGGTCCGGGCCGCGCCGTCGAGCAGGGTCCAGCCGACGGCGGTGGCGACGGCCGCCGCGCCGGGCAGCAGCGCGCGGGCGGCGCCCCCGGGCGGACGGTCGGCGGGGGGCGCCCCCGCCGGGTGCTCCGCGCCGTTGCCGGGCACCCGGGCGTACAGCTCCTCGGCGAGGGAGAAGACGTCCCGGTGCCGGAAGCGCCCGGCGATCCGGTCGGTGATCCCGTGGGCTTCGAGCCCGGCGGCGATCTCCAGTGGGTCGACGGCCCGCTCGCACAGTTCCCGGTGGCGGCGGAGCAGGGCTTTCACCGGGTCGCCGGACCCGGGGCGGAGCTGCGCCGACCCGCCGGAGGCCGGGTCCGAAGCCCCGTCGGAGGCGCTGGTCACAATGTCCGGGTCCGGCCCCCGGGCGGTGTCGGCCCCGGAAGAGATGGTCGCGGTCGTCGCGGTCGTCGCGGTCGTCGCGGTCGGGACCGTCGCCGCCGTCGTGGCACCGGCGGACGGGGTGGTGTCCACCGCCGGGACGCCACCGCGCTCCGGGGCCGCCGGGCGCCCGGTGTCCTCCGGCGCCGTACCGTCCGGCCCCGTACCTCCTCCGAGCAGGGCGTGGGACCGGGCGTCCCAGCCGCCCGCGCCCACGGGGGGACGCGGTTCGTCGCCGGGCGCACCGGCCGGGGCCGGGGATCCGGCCGCTTCCCCGCCGGGAGCGGTACGCGCCGGCGCGGTGCCCGGGCGCTCCGCGCCCGCCACCGGTCCGGCGATCCGAGACGTGGTCATCCGCGCGCCCCTTCCGCCACCGCCGGAACCCCGGCCCGGACCGGCGCCTCATCGGCCGTCAAGACACCCGGGAATACCGGCACTCCGCCACCCGTCACCGGCCCCACCACACCCGATGCCGTCCGTACCGGCTCGACCGGCGTAGGCGATGCCCGCCGAACGGCTCCGTCCGCCGTCCGGCCGCCGGTGCGAGCGGCCCCCGCGGTCGCCGCCGGGTGCATGGCGAACGAGACGACGGGGGCGCCCCGTTCCCAGCTCATCGGCGTGAACGTCTCGGCGGGACGGCCGAACGGCAGGGGATCGCCGCAGCTGCCGAGCGTTTCGCGGTGGACCGGGGACCCGGCGATGATCTCCAGATAGAGCGCGTGGAAGGCCGCCGTGTTCCGCTCGGTGGTGAAGAGTTCCAGGGCGCGGGCGCGCGCGGCGGCGCCCAGCCGGGCCGCGCGCTCCGGATCGCCGAGCAGGGCGACGACGGCGTCGGCGAGGGCCCGCGGCCTGCGCGGCGGTACCACCAGCCCCGTGCCGCCGATCACCTCCACGACGGCGCCCGCGTCCGTCGACACGGTGGCCCGGCCGCAGAGCATCGCCTCGACCAGGATGTGCGGAAAGCCCTCGACGGCGCTGGCGGAGACGACCAGCGCCCCGGCGGCGCAGACCTCGGCGACCGCCGAACCACCGGGCCCGCCGGAAACATCGAGGCGCTCGAAGGTGACGGGGGCGTCGCCCGAGGCGTGGAGATCGGCCTCCCCGGCGGGGAAGAGCTGGGCGGCGAGCCAGCGGCAGTGGGCGAGATACGCGGTCTCCTCCGCGCCCCGCGCGGGGGCCGCGCAGAGCCGGAGCCGGGCGCGCGGCTCCCTGGCGCGGATCTCGGCGAAGGCGTGGAGCAGGCCGACCAGGTCCTTCCCGGGTTCCGTGGGACCGGCCCAGATCAGGGTGTACGGATCACCGGGCGCCGGGGAGTCGCCGACGGCGGCGTACCGTTCCGCCGGGACCCCGGGGTGGACGGTCCGCAGCTTCGCCGGGTCGGCGCCGCATTTCTGCTGCCAGCGGCGGATCCCGGCGTCGCCCGGGGTGATCAGCGCCGCCTGGGCGTACACCTCGGCCGTGAGGGCCCGCCGGAAGGCGGTGAGCAGGGCGCGGACCGGCGCGCTCAGGGGCGTACCGCCGAAGCCGGTCGCGCCGGGTGCGCCCGGTGCGCCGGTGGTACGGCTCCGGGCGCTCCCGCCCGCCGGGCCGTCGGCGTACTCCCCGTACTCCCCCGTCCGAGGGGTTCCGGCCTCGGTGACCTCGGAGGCACCGATTCCGCGCGCTCCCAGGTCACCGGCACCGGCCGGGAGCCCGCCGGGGGGAAGCGATCCGGCCCGGAGTCCGCCGGCCGCGGCCAGATAGTGGGCGCGCAGTTCGGCCCCGTACTCGGTGACGAGCAGCGGTACCCCGCAGAAGCGTTTGGCCAACAGGCCGGGGAGTGCCGTGGGCCCGCCGGAGACGGCATGGCACAGATCGACCGCGGCGAGGCCGTCGTCGCCGTACCAGTCGAAGGAGAGGGGGCGCAGGGCCCGCTCCAACTCCCCCGCGAAGGTGAGGTAGTCGGGGACGGCCGCGGCGTGCACGCTCCGGTGCGCGCCGGGCGCGCGGCAGCCGGACTCGACGATCCGGACGGCGCGTTCGGAGCGGAGCGCGGCGGCCAGTCCGCCGTGTTCCCGGGCGAGTTCGGCGAGTCCGTACAGTCCGTCGGCGAAGCCCTCGGCGGCCTCCCGGGCCCCGGCGGGGGCTCCGGCGCCGGTCGCGCGGACGGCCGTCACCAGGTCCGTGAAGTGTTCGGTGAACCGTCTGCGGGCCCGGCGGCCGAGTGCCGGGCCGCCGCCGTCCCCGCCGGGCGGCCCGGGGGGCGCGATCCTCAGCCGTCGTACGCGGGGCGCGGGCGCCGGGGCGTGACCCGCGTACGGCGAACGATCGGCGGGCGCCGTGTACGCCCGCTCGCCGACGGTCCCGAAGGTCCCACCGGACCCGCCGGCTCCGGCGTGCGCGGTGTGGTCGGCGTGGACGTACACATCGAACTCGTGCTGTGTGAGCCCGCGCACGAGCCGGTCGCACCAATCGGCCGACCCGTTCGACGCATACGGACGGCCGTCGTCCGTGAGCAGTCCGATCCGCATGAGCGCACCCCCGATCTCCCTTGTCGGCGACCGCCGTTGAACTCGGCGGCACGCGGCGGAACGACCGTAAGCCGGGGTCACGGGGGTACGACGGACGGTTGTCCGCCGCGCCACCGGAAGGGGTGAATACCCGTGACTTTCCCCGCGCGGTAGCGTTCTGTCGCGCTATGAGTGCACTCTGTCACCGAAGGTAAAGCATGGGCCATACATTCGGGTGCCCCGGGCCGGGGGAACCCCCGCCGACAGAGCGAGGAGGGGCCCGGCGCGGCGGAGAGCGCCGTATCCCGGAGTGAGGGCGCGTCAGCTCTCGGGGTGGACCCAGGGGTTGGCCCGGCAGCGCACACCGCTCTCGGCGACCAGGGACTTGGTCTGCTGCATCATCACCGGGGCGAGTTCACCCTCGGTGTCGCAGTCGACATGGCCGAAGCCGAGCCGGTGTCCGACCTCGTGGTTGATCAACATCTGTCGGTAGGCATACATCTTGTCCGGCCCGAAGGTGTCCGAACCCAGGCCCCACCGGTAGGCGTTGATCATCACCCGTTCCGTCAGCGCCGAGTCGCAGCTCACCGTGGAGATGGAGGTGATGAGGTCCGACTTGGCGCACCACACGTCGGTGGTGCCGGGGCTGGCGAGGGTGATCACGAAGTCCGGCCGCCCGGTGGAGATCCGTTCGAAGGTCCGGTCGCCGTCGCCCGCCCAGCTCCGGCGGTCGTTGAGGGTGCGCTGGACGGCGGTGGCGAACAGGACGCCGTCCATCTGGAGGCCGTCCTCGACATCCACCCGGTAGCGGACCTTCTTCCCCTTGCCGGGCGCCTTGTCGAAACCGGGGACCGCCTTGAACGTCCCGTCGGCGGTCAGTTTCCGGTCGACCGGGAACCGGGTGGCCATCAACTGGTCGTAGGTGGGGGCCTGGGGCTTGGTGTCGCGGACCGGCGGCCGACGGTCGACGGAGCGGGAGGCGGCGCCGGAGTCGTCGGCGCGCTCGGTGTCGGAGGTACTGGTTCCGGGGCGGCGCTCGTTCTCGGTGGCGACCTGGCCCGCGACGACGACCGCGAGCACGGTCGTCACCGCGGCGGCGGCGATCCCGGTGAGAGTGCGGCCCTTGCTCGCGGCGAGCGGAGGGCGTTGCGCGGGTACGGACGCGCCGGCCTCGGGCTCCGCGTCACCCGCGCGGTCACGGGGCGGCTCGCCGCCCGGACCGCCGGGGCCGTCCGGAGCGCCCCCGGTCCCGGCTTCGGGTCCGGCGCCGGAGCCGCCGAAGGCATCGACGAACTCCCGGCGCGGGCCCGGTATCCGGGACCCGGCCGACGGCCCGGGGGGCGCGCCGCCGGGGCCGGGGCCACCAGCGGGTCCGGGGGTGCCGCGACGGCCGCGACGGGCCCCCGGAACGGCCTGCTCCGGGGAGGTGTGCGGTGGTACGGCGGTACCGGCGCCGGTGCCCCAGCCGCCACCCGCCTCGTGCTGCTCGGGATGGCCGCCCCGGGTGGCGGGGGCGGCGCCGTAACCGAAGGCCGTGTGTTCGGGGCCGTAACCGACCGGGCGGCCGTGTCCGCCCGCACCGGCGCCGGGGCCGTGCGGAGCGTGCGGCGCGCCGCCGTGGGGTGCCGGGCCGCCCTGGGGGAACCGCCCCTGCGGGAACGGCCGGGCCGCCGGGGAGCCCGGAGCCGAACCGGGGCCCGGACCGGTGCCGTAGGAGGGGTACGCGGAAGGGGAGCCGGTGTCCTGGAGCCCGGGCCCGCCGCCGTGCGCGGGCGCCGCGCCGCCCCCGTAGTAGCCGTCGCCCCCGTGGGAACCCGCGGGGGATCCGCCATGGGAGCCGTGAGAGCCGTGAGGACCGCCGTAGCCGCCGCCGTGCCCGGGGTGCGCCGTGGACGCGGGGGCCTCCTGATAGCGGACATCGCCCCCGTGCGCCTCGCCCCCGAAGGTGTCGTGGGCGTCGCCCCGGCCGTACTGCTCCGGCGGGGCGGGGGTGCGGGCGCCCTCGTCCGGGCGCGCGACGGGCCCCGCCCCGGGACCCGTGCCCGGCTGCGGGGATCCCTTGGGCGCGGGTCCCTTACGGCTGTGTCGTCCCACGGGCCCCGATCAGCTCCTGCCGCCGTCGTCGATCAATTCCCGGATCGCCTGCGCGACCGTCTCCGGGTACTCCATCATCGCCACATGACCGGCGTCCGGGAGCGTCACCAGCCGTGAGTCCCGGAAGGCGGCGGACGCCCGGCGGGCCATGCGGTACGAGACGAGCCTGTCCCGCCCCCCGTACACCAGCAGTGTCGGCGCGAGCACCCGCTCCGCCTGCCGCCACAGCCCGTGTTGGCCGCCCAATGTGTACGCGTCGACGATACCGCGCGCCGAGCGGGCCAACGCGTCCCAGAAGTACGGCAGCCGCATCCGCCGTTCCATCTCGGCCACCGCGTGGCCGAAGGCTTCGTCCGAGACCCGGCCGGGGTCTCCGTAACAGAGCGCGATGACGCCCCTGGTCCGGCGCTCGGCGGGCCAGTCGCGGGAGGCCCGGGCGAAGAGCCCGGAGATTCCCGGCAGGGCGAGCATGCCGGTGGGAACGGCGGTCCGCTGGACGCGCAGTTCGGGCAGGGCCGGGGAGATCAGGCCGAGGGTGCGGACCAGATCGGGGCGGACGGCGGCGACCCGGGTGGCGACGGCGCCGCCGAGGGAGTTGCCGATCAGATGGACCGGTCCGCGCCCGGCGGCGTCCAGATACCGGATGACGGCACGGGCGTGCCCGGTGAGCGAGTAGTTGCCGTCGTCGGGCGGCGGGGAGTCGCCGAAGCCGGGCAGATCGACCGCCTCGCCGTCCACGGCGTCCGCCAGCAGCGGCATCAGGGACGACCAGTTCTGGGACGAGCCGCCCAGTCCGTGGACGTAGAGCGCCGGGGGGAGTCCGGTCCGCGCCGGGGGGCGGGAGCGGACGGTGAGGCTCAGTCCGGGGAGCGCGACCGTACGCAACTCCTCACCCTCGGCGACCCGCACGGCGGCGACCTCGGGAACCACGGGCGCGAGCGAGAGCGGGGCGCCGGGCAGCTCGGTCGAAGACATGCGGCAATGTTACGAGAGGATCACACCGCGAAACGTGTGTTCGGCGTCACAAGGGGCACGGGATCGTATAGCGCCCGGGTTCGTCAGCTCCTACGCTCGTAAGAACAAGGAACAAAAAGGAGGGGCCCGGAAGCCCGAAGGCCCGGAGAGGCACTGAGAGCCACCGGGAGGCACGCGGTACGGCGACCGGCGGGACCGGTCACGGCGGGGGCAGCGGACGGAGCGGACGGAACAGGGCCGGAAGCGCCCTCGGGGATCGCCGGGACCCCCGGGATCACCGGAGGCGGGAACCGCGCGCGGGCCGGGGAACTCCCCCGGACGGCCCGAGGAAGAGGTGTCCCATGGCTGACGTCGACCCCACCGGTCCGGACCGGTCCGCCGGAGCCCCGGCGTCCGGCGGGTTCGTGCCGCGCTCCGCGTCCGAAACCCCCGAGAATCACGAGAACCCCGATGAGACCGGCACCGGCACCGAGCCGGGGGCGGCCTCCGGCGAGACGACGGATCCCAGTACGGCCGTACCGGAGGCCGACGCCGCCGAGCAGCACACCGATGTCCGGCCCCTCGACGACGAGCGGCCCCGGATCGACCTGGACCGGGCGAACGAGGCCGACGCGGTGGAGCAGTCGCGGGTGGTCGCCCTCGACGAGGACGACTACCGGTGACCCGGTGCGAACCCCCGGTGCCCTCGCGCGCACTGCCGGTCCGGCGCCCGGCGGGCGGTCGCGGTGGCCGCCGATCCGGCGACGTGCCCCTTTTTGCCCCTGAATCGGAAGCTACCGCGACTGTCCGGTCCGTGAAATTCTGCGTCCGCGACGCGCACGGCCGGGTTACCCAAAAGTACGATGGCGGGCGCGGCGACGACCGCGCACGGAACGATTTTGGGAGGCGGCCGTGACAGCCATCGAGCAGACAGAGGCGGCTCGCCCGCGGGGCACCCGGCTGCCCCGCCGAGCCCGCAGAAACCAGCTGCTGGGCGCGGCCCAGGAGGTCTTCGTGGCCCAGGGCTACCACGCGGCGGCGATGGACGACATCGCCGAGCGGGCCGGGGTCAGCAAGCCGGTGCTCTACCAGCACTTCCCGGGGAAGCTCGAACTGTATCTGGCCCTGTTGGACCAGCACTGCGACGCGCTGTTGCAGGCGGTCCGCACGGCGCTGGCGTCGACCACCGACAACAAGCAGCGGGTGGCGGCCACCATGGACGCCTATGTCGCCTACGTCGAGGACGAGGGCGGGGCCTTCCGGCTGGTCTTCGAGTCCGATCTGACCAACGAGCCCGCCGTGCGCGAGCGGGTGGAGCGGGTGTCGCTGCAGACCGCGGAGGCGATCTCCGATGTGATCGCCGAGGACACCGATCTGTCGAAGGACGAGTCGATGCTGCTGGCCGTGGGCCTCGGCGGCGTCGCCCAGGTGGTCGCCAGGTACTGGCTCTCCCGGGACACCGGTATCTCCCGCGACCGTGCGGTGGGGCTGCTGACGTCCATCGCCTGGCGGGGTATCGCGGGCTTCCCCCTCCAGGGCGCCGAGCAGGGCGAGCCGCCGCGCTGATCCCGCGCCGCGCCGCGCGCCCCCGGCGGAACCGTCCGGCGGGCCCTTCCGGCTGCCCCTTGCGGCGGCACGGTCCGCCGCGCCCGGTCCGGCGGCGCCACCCGGCGAATCGCCCGGCCCACCGCCGCCCGCCGCAGCCGTCCGGCCGGACCGGAGCCGCCGCCTCCGGCGTCGTACCGCCCCCGGGAATTCCGTTCCCGTCCCGCCCGGGACGGCCGCTTCCCGGGGCTTCCGCCGGACCCGCCGCCGCGGGTGATCCCGGGCCGCCCCGCGCCCCTCTGTTCGCTGATGGCGTTCTCCCGCGCGGCTGAGCGGGCCCGCCACCGGACTAATGTGTCCTGGGTACGGCGCGGTGATCGCGCGACAGACTGACCGTTCGGAGGGACATAGCCGTGGAGGTCAAGATCGGCGTGCAGCACGCACCCCGGGAGATCGTTCTGGAGAGCGAACAGACCGCCGACGAGGTCGAGAAGGCCGTGGGCGAGGCGCTGGCGGGCAAGGCTCGGGTGCTCAGCCTCTCGGACGACAAGGGCCGCAGGATCCTGGTGCCGGCCGACCGGATCGCGTACGTCGAGATCGGCGAGCCCGCCACGCGGCGCGTGGGGTTCGGCGCGCTCTGACCGAACGCCTCGCGCGGGGCCCCGGCGGATCTTCCGCCGGGGCCCCGCCGCGTGGCGGGAGGCCGGGCCGCGCCGGTCCGGATGCCGGTCCGGATCAGGGTTGTCCGCTCCGGTCAGGGGGTAGTACGGGCTGTGACCGCACTCCCCCGTCCGTGTTCGTGAGGTGATCCGCAGTGCTGCTGGCGGCCATCGGCTCGGTTCTGATCGGCTCCGCCCTGTCGTGGGCGGCCGTCCTCCGGCTCGCCGACCGGCTTCCGGAACGGCGCGCGGTCTTTCTCGCCGGTCCGCTGGGAGCCCTCTTCGGCGCCTATCTGACCCAGGTGACCCTGGGCCCGGGGCATGTCCCGGCGATGCTGACGGGTGCCGCGCTGATCGGTGCGGTGACCCTGTCGCTGCTGGTACGGCCCACCAGGGCCCGGCTGCGCGGTCGCGCCCTGCCGTTCTGACCCGCGCCGCCCGCGCCGCCGGCCGGTGGACGCCCGCGCCCGGCCGAGCAGAGACCGGCCGGGACCCGGAGACCGGCCGGGAGGCGGGAGCGCGATCAGGAGGCCAGGTCGAGCGCCGCCATCCGCTTGGTGTGGGCCTTGGTGATCCGGGAGAACATCTTGCCGACCTCCGCGAGGTCGAAGCCGTCCGCGACCCCGCCGACCAGCATCGTGGAGAGCGCGTCCCGCTCGGCGACCACCCGCTGGGCCTGCGAGAGCGCCTCGCCCATCAGCCGCCGGGCCCAGAGCGCGAGCCGTCCCGCGATCCGCGGATCGGCCTCGATGGCGGCCCGTACCTTCTCGACGGCGAAGTTGCCGTGCCCGGTGTCGTCCAGGACGGCGAGCACCAGGGCCCGGGTGTCGGAGTCGAGATGGACGGCGACCTCCCGGTAGAAGTCACTGGCGATCGAATCGCCGACATACGCCTTGACCAGGCCCTCCAGCCAGTCCGACGGCGCGGTCTGGTGGTGGAAGTCGTCCAGTGCCCTGGCGAAGGGCTCCATGGCGGCGGTGGGGTCCTCGTCGACGGCCGTCAGCCGGTCCCGCAGCCGCTCGAAGTGGTGGAACTCCGCGGACGCCATCTTCGCCAGCTCCGCCTTGTCCCCGAGCGTCGGCGCCAGCTTGGCGTCGTCGGCGAGCCGCTCGAAGGCGGCCAGCTCGCCGTAGGCCAGCGCGCCCAGCAGATCGACGACGGCCGCGCGGTACTGGGGGTCGGCGGAGGCCGTGGCCCAGTCCTGGGCGGCGATCCCGGTGGGCGCCGCGGGCGCGGTGGCGGTTTCCGCGTCGTGCTCCACCTCCGCGGACGTGGCGCGCGGGTCGGGTTCAGGGGCGTGATCAGGCGTCTCCATGAACCGCACAATAGCCCGCCCGACCCCTGTGGCAGGGGTCCGGTGCCCGCCGGGGCCGACCGGTCCGGGACCGGGCCCCGGCCCGGGATCGCGGGCCGTTCCGGCCGCCCGGCGGGGTTCCCGTGACATCCGCCAACACACATGCGCGATTCCGGGGTACAGTGGTATGGCGCCTACTGGAGCGTTGTGTCAGTCGCGTGAACGACTGAATGGCGGTTCGGTGGGCTATCGCAGTGTTTGACTGAGGAATGAAGGTTCCTTTCCCAGACCCTCCGGGCTTTTCCAGGTCCGATGGGGTCCGGTGGCCCTTCGGACCCCATGAGGATGCCCGGTCGGTGGCACGATCGGCTCCGAACCGACCGCCCTCCGCGCGGACCGTACGCCTCTTCGCGTACGACCGCAGACGAGGGGCCCCCTCAGCGGCACGAGCGCTCGAGCGACGGCAGTGGTCCCGCGCCATCGGCCAACCCGCGGCCGGACAGCACCCCGGTGCGACACCCAGGTGCGGTACGACCCCCTTCGCTCGCCTCGCGCCGCGTCTCACAGAAGAGGCAACATCCTGACTACGCAGCAGACGACTTTCCGGGATCTCGGGATCCTGCCGGAAACCGCCGAGGCGCTCGAAGCCGTCGGCATCCTCAATCCTTTCCCCATCCAGGAGATGACGCTCCCGGTGGCCCTCTCGGGCACCGATGTCATCGGCCAGGCCAAGACCGGTACGGGCAAGACCCTCGGTTTCGGCCTGCCGCTGCTGGAGCGGGTCACCGTCCCCGCCGACGTCGAGGCCGGCCGTGCCGCGCCCGAGCAGCTCACCGACGCCCCGCAGGCGCTCGTCGTGGTCCCGACCCGCGAGCTGTGCACGCAGGTCACCAACGACCTGCTGACCGCGGGCAAGGTCCGTAACGTCCGGGTCCTGGCGATCTACGGCGGCCGGGCCTACGAACCCCAGGTCGAGGCGCTCAGGAAGGGCGTCGACGTGATCGTCGGCACCCCCGGGCGCCTGCTCGACCTGGCCGGGCAGAAGAAGCTCGATCTGTCGAAGGTCCGCGCCCTCGTCCTCGACGAGGCCGACGAGATGCTCGACCTGGGCTTCCTCCCCGATGTCGAGAAGATCATCCAGCTGCTGCCGCCCCGTCGGCAGACCATGCTCTTCTCGGCGACGATGCCGGGCGCCGTGATCGGCCTCGCCCGCCGCTACATGTCGCAGCCCACACACATCCGCGCCACCGCGCCGGACGACGAGGGCGCGACCGTCGCCAACATCACCCAGCGCGTCTACCGCGCGCACTCCATGGACAAGCCGGAGATGGTCTCCCGGATCCTCCAGGCCAACGGCCGCGGACTGGCGATGATCTTCTGCCGGACCAAGCGGACCGCCGCCGACATCGCCGACCAGCTGGCCCGGCGCGGCTTCGCCTCCGGCGCGGTCCACGGCGACCTGGGCCAGGGCGCCCGCGAGCAGGCGCTGCGGGCCTTCCGCAACGGCAAGGTGGACGTCCTGGTCTGCACCGACGTCGCCGCGCGCGGTATCGACGTCGAGGGCGTCACCCATGTGATCAACTACCAGTCGCCGGAGGACGAGAAGACCTATCTCCACCGGATCGGCCGGACCGGCCGCGCGGGTGCCTCCGGTACCGCGGTGACCCTGGTGGACTGGGACGACATCCCCCGCTGGCAGCTGATCAACAAGGCGCTGGAGCTGTCCTTCCACGACCCCGTGGAGACCTACTCGACCTCCCCGCACCTCTTCGAGGAGCTGGACATCCCGGCGGGCACCAAGGGCGTACTGCCCCGGGCCGAGCGCACCCGCGCCGGTCTGGCCGCCGAGGAGCTGGAGGACCTGGGCGAGACCGGTGGCCGCGGTCGCCGTCAGCAGCAGCAGTCCGCCGCCCCGGCCGAGCGGCCCGCCCGGACCCGTACGCCGCGCCAGCGCCGCCGTACCCGTGGCGGCTCGGTCGCCGACGGCGCGGTCGTGGCGCCCGAGCGGACCACGGGCCCCGACGCCGGTGCGGCCGAGGAGACCCCGGCGGTACGGACGCCGAGGCGCCGCCGTCGTACCCGCGCGGGTTCGTCCGACCGTCCGGCCGTGGTGAACGCGGCGACGGCGGTGGAGCCCGAGGCCCCGGCCGCCCCCGTGGTGCCGGAGCAGTCCCCGGCGCCCGCCGTCGAGGCGGACGACGCCGCGTCGAAGCCCCGGTGCCGCCGGACGCGTTCGGCGAAGCCGGCGGCGGAGGCCGTCGAGACGGTCACCGTGCCGGAGCCCGCGGCCGAGGTCGTGGCCGCCCCGGTCGAGCCGGTCGAGCCGGTCGTGAAGCCGCGCCGGACCCGGACCCGTAAGGCAGCCGTGGCCGAGCCGGTCGCGGAAGCCCCGGTCGTGGTCGCCGAGCCCGTCGCGGAGCCGGTCGTCGAGCCGGTCGTGGCCGAGAAGCCGAAGCGGACCCGCACGGTCAAGAAGACCACCGCGAGCACCGCGACCGAGACGGCGGCGACCGACGCCGTGACCGCCGAGACGGTCGCGACCAAGCCCGCCCGCAAGCGGACCGTCAAGAAGGCCGTCGCGAGCACCGCCACCGAGGCCGTCGCGGCCGAGGTCGCCGTGGCCGAGCCGGTACGGAAGCGGACGGTCCGGAAGACCACCGCGAGCACCGCCACCGAGACCCCCGAGGTCGCGGAGCCGGTCGCGGTCGAGAAGCCCAAGCGGACCCGCACGGTCAAGAAGACCACCGCGAGCACCGCCACCGAGACGGCGGCGGCGGAAACCGTCGCCACCGAGACGGCCGCGACCAAGCCCGCCCGCAAGCGGACCGTCAAGAAGGCCGTCGCGAGCACCGCCACCGAGTCCGGCGAGGTGGTGGCCGAGGCCGAGAAGCCCAAGCGGACCCGGACCGTCAAGAAGGCGACGGCGGAAGCCGGTGCCGAGACGGCCGAGAAGCCGAAGCGGGCCCCCCGGGCCCGTAAGGCAGCGGTCGCCCAGCCCGAGAGCTGACGGCCACCGTCCAGCCGCACCGCCGACGGCCCGTCCCCACCCGGGGGCGGGCCGTCGGCGTGCCCGCCGCCCACCCCGTACTCTCGGACGCATGAGCCGCCCCCCGACCTTCGAGCCGCCCGGCTGCGCCCGCGCCCGTACCCTGTCCACCGGCCGGGGGGACTTCGCCGTCCTCGACGCCCGGCCCGCCGGATCTCTCGGCGGGGCACGGGGCACGGCCGTCCTGGTACCCGGTTTCACCGGCAGCAAGGAGGACTTCATCGCCCTCCTCCAGCCGCTCGCGGACGCCGGATACCGGGCCGTGGCGATCGACGGACGCGGGCAGTACGAGTCCCCCGGCGGCGACGATCCGGCCGCCTACACCCTGGCCGGACTGGGCCGGGACGTACTGTCCCAGACCGCCGCGATCACCGCGGAGGGCGACGGAGGACCGGTCCATCTGCTGGGCCACTCCCTGGGCGGGCTGATCACCAGGGCGGCGGTACTGGCCGATCCGGCACCGTTTCGCACCCTGACCCTGATGTCGTCGGGACCGGCCCGGCTGGGCCCGTCGGGGCGGGAGCGGCTCCGGCTGCTCGGCGACGCGCTGACGACCATGAGCATGGCCGAGGTGTGGGAGGCGATGCAGGCGCTGGAGCCGCCCGCCGACAGCGAGCCGACGGCCGCCGGGGGCGACTCGTCACAGGAGCGGCTGCGGGAACGCTGGCTGCGGACCGATCCCCGTCAGCTGATCGGCACCGCCCGCGCCCTGGCCACGGAGCCGGACCGGGTCGACGAGCTGGCCGCCGTACAGCCGCTGCCGAAGCACGTACTGAGCGGGGAGCGGGACGAGAGCTGGCCCGTACCGCTGATGGACGAGATGGCGGTCCGGCTGGGGGCGGCGCGCACGATCGTCGCCGGGGCCGAGCACTCCCCCAATACGGACCGTCCGGCGGAGACGGCCGCCGCCCTGATCGCCTTCTGGGACCGGCACGGAATCCGGTCCCGGGCGGCGGACGGCGGCACCCCCGGAGACCGGACTCCTTAGGCTGGGAAAAGTTTTCTTTAGCGTAGGGAATATTTGCACGGTCATCGTCTGTTGATCCCGGGGAGAGACCACACAGTTCTCCAGCAGGAGGATCAGACGAAGGGAGAAGCCTTGCGCTTCGAGATCATGCGCCTGGACGACGTCGACGGCACCGCCGTGGACACCACCGTCGTGGACGCCGCCTCCGTCAACCGGATCGTGCAGCAGGCCGCAGCTACCGGCCAGCGCCTCTACATCCGCCCGGCCGACCCGACCGTCTCATAGCGGCGACGGCCCCTTTCCCGCATCACGGTGCCCCCGCGGATCTCCGCGGGGGCACCGTCGTACCCGCGTACCGCCGGTGGCGGGGTCAGGCGCCCTGGATCACCTGGGTGACCCCGTTGATGATCTGCTGGACGGCGATCGCGGAGAGCATCATGCCCGCGAGCCGGGTCACCAGCACCACTCCGCCGTCCTTGATCAGCCGGATGATGCCGAGCGAGTAGCGCATGGCCAGCCAGAGGACGGCGTGCATGGCCACGATCGCCGACCAGACGGCGATCTGCTGCGAGGCGTCGTCGGCGTTCTGGACCGCGAGGATCACCGAGACGATGGCGCCGGGCCCGGCGAGCAGCGGCATCCCGAGCGGTACGAGGGCGACGTTCACGTCCTTGGTCTGCTTGGGCTCGTCGGTCTTGCCGGTGAGCAGATCGAGCGCGATCAGCAGCAACAGCAGTCCACCCGCGATCATCAGGGCGGGTACGGAGACATGCAGATAGTCCAGGATCTGCTGTCCCACCAGGCCGAAGACCGTGATCACACCGAAGGCGACGGCCACGGCCTGCCAGGCCATCCGGCGCTGCACCTTGGCGGGGCGGCCGGAGGTCAGGGCGAGGAAGATCGGGGTGACCCCGGGGGGATCCATGATCACGAAGAGGGTCAGAAACAGGGAGCCGAAGACGGCGGCGTCGAACACGGTGGTGCCTTGCGGGGAGGAAGCGCGGAAAGGGGGAGTGGGGGTACGGGCGCACGGGGCCGCGGCCGGACGGCCGTCCGGCACCGGTGCGGGGACCGGGGTCGTACCCCGTGGCACGGCCGGGACGCGGTAGGCGGCCCGGCTCGGCGGTACCCGGCCGGACCGGTGGTACGCGTCCGGCGGCGGGGATACGGGTTTACGGCTCTAGACGGGGGTACGTCCCCCGGCGCCCGGCACGGGGAACGCGCCGGTCGCCCGGCGGGTGATCTCGCCGTAGATCTCGGGGTCGGTGGTGAAGTGCCCGAGCGGGATGTCCTTGCGGCTGCCGTGGTAGTCGCTGGAGCCGGTGGTGAGCAGATTCAGCTCGGCGGCGAGGCCCCGCAGCCGGGCGCGGGCGGCCTCGTCGTGGTCGAGGTGGTCGACCTCTATACCGTCGAGTCCGGCGCCGGCGAGGGCCGCGATGGTCTCGTCGGAGATCGTCCGGCCCCGTTTGACGGCCGCCGGGTGGGCCAGCACCGCGACGCCTCCGGCCGCCTTGACCAGGCGTACGGCGGTCGCGGGGTCGAGTTCGTGCTTGTTGATGTGGGCCCGGCCGCCGTCGGCGATCCACTCGGTGGTGAAGGCGTCGGAGACGGTCGCCACGATCCCGTGCTCGACCATGGCGGCGGCGATGTGCGGGCGGCCGACGGAGCCGTCACCGGCGATCCGGGCGACCTGTTCCCAGGTGACCGGGCTGCCCAGCTCCTGGAGCCGGGCGATGATCGCCTGGGCGCGCGGCACCCGGTCGTCGCGGAGCAGCTCCCGCTCACGGAGCAGTTCGGGCTCGGCCGGGTCGAAGAGGTAGGCCAGCAGATGGACCCCGATACCGTCGACGGCGCAGGAGATCTCGGCGCCGGGGACGAGGGTCAGGGGCCGTTCGAGGTCCGCGAGCGCGGCGATCGCGGCGGCGTGGCCGCGGGTGGTGTCGTGGTCGGTGAGCGCGACCACGTCGAGCCCAGCGGCGACCGCGTTGCGGACCAGTTCGGCGGGGGTGTCCGTACCGTCCGACGCCGTGGAGTGGGTGTGCAGGTCGATACGCACGCGGGACTCCGGGGGTCGGGAGGACAGGGCGCCTCAGTCTATCGGGGTTCCGGCCCCGTCCGACGCGTCGTCGGTCACACCCGCCCGCCGGGCCACGCCCCTTACCTGCCGCCCCGGCGGACCACCGGACGCGCGGGGCGGGTGGGGCGGGTGCGCGGGACCGACTACGCGAGCAGTCGCGGTGACAGCGCCCCGCAGGGCACCAGTTCGACCTCGGCGCCCGCGTCCCGGAGGTCGGTGAGGACGAGTTCGTCGTACATCAGCAGCCCCGAGCGGCCGGGCCAGACGATGGCCCAGAGCCAGAGCCCGCGGGCCTCCCCGGCGAAGACGGCCCGGTCGTCGGGGGCGGCGAGGACGTGCCAGAGCGGAGTGGGGCGGCCGGCCGCCAGTATCTTCGCCTGCGGCGCGTGGTCGGTACGGATGTGCGGGCCGGGGTCGGGGCCGTCGATCCCGGCGTACCGCGCGCCCAGTCCGACCCCCAATTCCTCGGCGATCAGCAGCAGTTCGCCTATCCCGCCGAGCGGTCCGGGGCCCGTGCAGGCGACGGCGGTGGCCCGGCCGCCGCTGCGGTCGTCACCCGCGTACGCGACCCCGGTGAAGAGCCAGCCGACGGGGAGCGGCCAGGGCATCCACACCGGTACCCGGGCGCGGTGCACCGCGACGCCGAGGGCTTCGACACTGGGCGGGATCACCGGCTGCAGCGGGTGCACGGCGCCGTGCACATCGCACTGCCAGACGTCGGCGAAGAGACCGGGCGCCCTGACCCGGCCACCGCACTTCGGGCAACTGGGTTCGCCCCTCATAGGGCTCAACGGTCCTACCCGGCCGTCGCCGCGTCAAGGACGATCACTCTTTCCGGCGTGTGCGCTTGCGGACGGTGGTACGGGGGTGTAGCCGGGGTGGTACGGGTGTACGACCCCGGGCACGGCCGCGCCGCACGCCCCGGCGGGCGTCAGTCCAGCGCCACCGACGACCGCAGCGGATCACGCAGGTCGGTGCCCCGGGCCAGCCAGCGTTCCTGGAGCGCGGCGGCGCCGTGGACCCGCTTCCAGGCGGCCTCGTTGGGGGTCATCGGCAGCAGCGGGAGGAAGCGGACGGGGTCCAGCGGCTCGTCCAGTTCGAGGTCGGCCACCAGACCACCGGGCTCGCCGACCAGGACGGAGGGGAAGGGGGCGCCGGGCCACAGGGGCTCGCCGAGGCCGAGGGACGCGCCCGGGGCCACCACGACCCCCTCGACCTGCGGGGAGGCGGCGAGTACGGCGAGCGGTCTGAGAACCTGGTCCGTCGCGGCGAGTCCGGCCCGGACGGTGAGCAGCAGTTCGGCGCGCGGTCCGCGGAGCGGGTCGGCGAGGGTCGCGGTGGGGTCGGCCATGGGGTGCGCGGACATCCCGAGCGTCGCGTACCGTACGACACCCTCCGCGTCCGGCCCGGGGCCGCTGCCCTGGAAACCGTCGGAACCGCCGGGACCGCTGCCGTCGGGGCCGCCGCCCGCACCCGCCCCGGTGAACCGGAGGACTTCGATCCGGTCCGTGCCCAGGAACGTCACGGAGGCCCTGGCGTCCGGTTCACCGAACGCCAGCAGCAAACGGGCTTCGACCAGAGCGAGAACATCTGCCATGCGGCGAGCATAAAACGCGTACGGAACGGGCAAGGACATGAGTTGACCGTCGGTCGGCTGATAGTGTTGGCGGCTGGTCGGGACTTCGCCCGGCGGTGCCTCTCGCGCGCCGCCCGCGTCCCGCCCGTCACATTCGCCCCCGGCTCCGTCCGGGGGTACGGATCTCCCCTACGGGGGACCGGCCGGAGGAGGTGGGGTCCACGGTGGATCGAAGTCGACCGTGCAGTACCAGCCGCTCTTCCGTACGGCCCCGTCCCGGCGCCACGTTCGCGACCGCGCCCGTCCGGTGATGTCCGTTCCTCTCCGCCCACGCGGCTGAGGAGCCATTCGGCGACCGCCCCGTAACTCGGGTCCTCCGGTCCGCCGACGCACCCGACGGCGGCATCGCACGACGGAAGAGCACCGTTTCCCCCTGGTTTCACCAGCTTTCACCCGCTCGACCCGCTTGTTGCGAAGTCTGTCTGTTGCGAACGCCGTCATCGTGCGCCGGTTCCGCGGTGCCGCCCGCTTTGCGGACGTAAGAGATCACGTCCCCATTCCGGGCTGCGCCTCCCCGCGCTCCGACGGCTTCTCCGATGGGAGTCAGCCATGTCGATGATCCGTGACCTGCGCGCCGCCGTCCGCCCCTCGCGGCGCAGGACCGGTGGCGATGCCTGTGCCGCCCCGTACACCACCGCCGGGTACGACACCGCCCGCGACCCCTCCGCCTCCAGCGCCGTCGTCGACTGCGCCGTCTACCGCGACGGCCGTCGGCTGCCGAGCGACACCTGCCTCACCCCGCGCCAGGCGATGCTGCGGGTCCGCGAGGGCGGCGGTTTCGCCTGGATCGGGCTGCACGAGCCCACCGAGGAGGAGTTCGCCGGGATCGCGGCCGAGTTCGGCCTCCACCCGCTGGCCGTGGAGGACGCCGTCCACGCCCATCAGCGGCCCAAGCTGGAGCGGTACGACGACACCCTCTTCACCGTCTTCAAGACCGTCCACTACCTGGAGGCCACCGAGCCGAACGGGATGGCGGACGTCGAGACCGGTGAGGTGATGTGCTTCACCGGCCGGGACTTCGTGATCACGGTCCGGCACGGCGGCCAGGGCTCGCTGCGGGCCCTGCGGCACGGCCTCCAGAAGGACACCGAACTCCTGGCCAAGGGCCCCTCCGCGGTGCTGCACGCCCTCGCCGACCATGTCGTGGACGGCTATATCGCGGTCGCCGGGGCGATGCAGGACGATATCGACGAGGTCGAGATCGAGGTCTTCTCTGCCCCGTCGAAGGGCAGCCCCAGGGGTACCGACGCGGGCCGGATCTACCAGCTCAAGCGGGAGGTGCTGGAGTTCAAGCGGGCGGTGACGCCGCTGCTGCGGCCGATGCAGCTGCTGAGCGAGCGGCCGATGCGGCTGATCGATCCCGATATCCAGAAGTACTTCCGGGACGTCGCCGACCACCTCGCCCGGGTCCAGGAGGAGGTACTCGGCTTCGACGAGCTGCTGAACTCCATCCTCCAGGCCAATCTCGCCCAGGCGACCGTGGCCCAGAACGAGGACATGCGCAAGATCACCTCCTGGGCGGCGATCATCGCCGTCCCCACGGCGGTCTGCGGGGTCTACGGCATGAACTTCGACTACATGCCCGAGCTGAACTGGAAGTACGGCTATCCGGCGGTACTGACCGGGATCGCGGTCATCTGTTTCACCATTCACCGCACCCTCAAGCGGAACGGCTGGCTCTGACCGGGACCGGCCCGCTCCGGGAAGCCGTCCGGGCCCGGCCGCCGCGGACACCGCGTCCTGGCCGGGGAGCCGACGGTCGCGGGCCGGGCCGGGCCCCGGGCCGCCGGTAGGCTGCGGTCATGACAGACGCGCAGCCCGCCGCGGCCCCCGGCCAGGACGCGACCCTCGCCCGGGACCCGGAGTTCGGCCCGGCCCTGGTCGAGGAGGCCACCAAGAAGTCCGGTCTGATCTGGGTCAGGGGCGGGGCCGACGGAGCGCCCGAGCGGGCCCTGTGGCACATCTGGCACGAGGGCGCGGCCCATGTCGTGGGCGACGGCCCGGCCGAGCAGCCGCTGTCCGGTCTGGTCGCGGGCGGCACCGCCGAGATCACCGTACGCAGCAAGGACAAGGGCGGCCGGCTGGTCTCCTGGCAGGCGTCGGTGACCGAACTGGCACCCCGCTCCGAGGCGTGGGAGTCGGCGGTGGCCGAGCTGAAGTCCAAGCGGCTGAACGCGGCCGACACCGAGGGCCTGCCGGAACAGTGGGCGGCCGGCTGCCGGGTACTGCGGCTGGAGCCGGTCACGATCGCGGCGGAGCTGCCCGACGGCTCCCTCGCCGTACCGCCGCCGCCCAGTCCGGCGACGACCCGCCGCCCGATCCCCCCGGCACTTCCCCGGCTCCTCTTCCGCCGCCGCGCCCGCTCCTGAGCAACAGCCGCCCCGGCGGAACCGGTCTAACGCTCGGATCCGCCGTCCGGCTTCTTCAGATCCCGGCCGTAGTCGACCACCGCCGACTGCCGCGGGGGCGCGAGCGGGAAGTCGACGTCCCACTCCCCCAGCGTCAGCACCCCGGCGCCGCCCGCGCGGGCGAACTGGACCGGATACGGGGCGCCGTCCAGGGATACGTCGAGGACCCCGCCCGCGCCCTCGGCCGCGTCGACCTTGATGGTCCGGACCCCGCCGATCTTGGTCCGGTCGCCCTTGGACAGCTCCCCCCGCATCCCGAGGAAGCCCTCCAGCATCCCGTCCTTGTCGGTGAAGCCGCGGAACTGCTGGTACGCCGGGTCGCCCTTCGGCACCTTGACGTACTTGTCGTCGAGCTTGTCCGCCGCCTCCGCGCCCCACTTCGTCGGCGCGGTGCCCTCCTCGCCCCGGCTGGTCCAGAAGGCCGCCTCGGCCTTGAGATAGAGGTCGTCGCCGATCCGCAGCAGCTCGAACGTCTGGCCGTCGGCGGTCACCGAACCGGAACCGCCGTCCTCCTTGAGCCGCATATTCAGCTTGTACGTGCCGTCCTTGCCGGTCAGCGTGCCGGAGAGGCGGACCGCCTTCGCCGCGTCGGCGGCCGTCCGCGCCCGCTCCTCGATCTCGGTCGCCGTCAGCTTTCCCACCCCGTTGGTGCCCTTGTCGGGGTCCTCCTCGCCGCCGCAGCCCGCGGCCCCGGCCACGAGCCCCGCGCAGAGCATCGCGGCGAGCGCGGCCCGCCGGGTCCGAAGGGTCCGGCGGACGGCCGGACGGGACCCGGAACGCCGGGAAACGGAACGGAGAAGAGTCACCTGCGCACTGCCTCTCATCGGCTTCTGATGGGGTGGCAGTGCGCAGCGTACCCGGGCCCGAGCGGCGGCTTCACCGGCAGTCGTACGGAAGCCATACGGACGCCGAACACCGGCGCCGCCAATCGGTACGGGCTAGCCTGAAAGCCCCGAACGGCAGCGTTCACCAGCGGAACCGGACGAAAGAGCAGCATGGCCGGAAGCACCCCCCGGGTCTTCGTCTCCCATCTCGCCGGGGTCCCCGTCTTCGACCCGAACGGCGACCGGGTGGGCCGGGTCCGCGATCTCGTCGCCATGCTCCGGGTCGGTCACCGGCCGCCCCGGCTGCTGGGCATGGTGGTGGAGGTACTGACCCGCCGCCGGATCTTTCTGCCGATGACCCGGATCACCGGTATCGAGTCCGGCCAGGTCATCACCACCGGGGTGCTGGACGTCCGCCGGTTCGAGCAGCGGCCCACCGAGCGGCTGGTCCTGGGCGAGCTGCTGGACCGCCGGGTCCGGCTGGTCGGCGAGGGCGCCGGGACCGACGGCGGCGCGGACGAGGAGGTCACCGTGCTGGACGTCTCCGTACGGCGGCTGCCCGCCCGCCGGGACTGGGAGATCGACCGGGTCTTCGTCCGCCGGGGCAAGGGCGGGGCGCTGCGCCGCAAGGGGGAGACGCTGACGGTGGCGTGGTCGGCGGTGACGGGCTTCTCGCTGGAGGAGGAGGCGCAGGGCGCGGAGAGCCTGGTCGCCACGTTCGAGCGGCTGCGCCCGGCGGATCTGGCGAATGTGATGCACCATCTGTCGCCGAAGCGGCGGGCCGAGGTCGCGGCGGCCCTCGACGACGACCGGCTGGCGGATGTGCTGGAGGAGCTGCCGGAGGACGACCAGGTGGAGATCCTGGGCAAGCTGCACCAGGAGCGGGCGGCCGACGTCCTGGAGGCGATGGACCCCGACGACGCGGCCGATCTCCTCTCCGAGCTGCCCGAGGAGGACCAGGAGCGGCTGCTGACCCTGATGCGGCCGGACGACGCGGCCGACGTACGGCGGCTGCTGTCGTACGAGGAGCGTACGGCGGGCGGTCTGATGACCACGGAGCCCATCGTGCTGCGGCCGGACGCGACGGTCGCGGACGCGCTGGCCCGGGTGCGGCAGGAGGACCTGCCCCCGGCGCTGGCGGCGCAGGTGTACGTCTGCCGTCCGCCGGACGAGACGCCGACCGGGAAGTATCTGGGGACGGCGCACTTCCAGCGGCTGTTGCGGGAGCCGCCGTACACCCTGGTCGCCTCGGTGGTGGACAGTGATCTGCCGCCGCTGGCGCCGGACACCCCGCTGCCCGCGGTGACCAGCTATCTCGCCGCGTACAACATGGTCGCGGCGCCGGTCGTCGACGAGGGCGGGTCGCTGCTGGGCGCGGTGACCGTGGACGACGTACTCGACCATCTGCTGCCGGAGGACTGGCGGGAGACCGAGTTCGAGGAGTCCGCCTTCCACGAGGACGTGGCGGCCCGGGCGGACGGGCCGGCGGGCGGCGGGGCCATTGGCGGAGCGGCGGCGGGCCGGTGAGCGGCGACTACGGGCCGCCCGCCGACCGGGGCGAGGCCAAGGACCGGAGCGGTTCGGTACGGCCCCGGGCCCGGCTCGACATGCCGCAGGTGCCGAAGCTGACGATCCTGCCGGAGTACGACCCGGAGGCGTTCGGGCGGCTGTCGGAGCGGATCGCCCGCTTCCTGGGCACGGGCCGGTTCATCGTCTGGATGACCGCGGTCATCATCCTCTGGGTGCTGTGGAACATCTGGGCCCCGCGCGAGCTGCGGTTCGACCAGTACCCGTTCATCTTCCTCACCCTGATGCTGTCGCTCCAGGCGTCGTACGCGGCCCCGCTCATCCTGCTGGCGCAGAACCGCCAGGACCAGCGGGACCGGGTCACCCACGAGCAGGACCGGGAGCAGAACGAGCGGTCCATCGCGGACACCGAGTATCTGACCCGGGAGATCGCGGCGCTGCGGATGGGGCTCGGCGAGGTCGCCACCCGGGACTGGATCCGCTCGGAGCTCCAGGACCTGCTGCGGGACCTGGCCGTACCGGACGGGGCGGGTCCGGGGCCGTACGGAACGGGACCCGGACCTTACGCGGCGGGTCCCGGGCCGGCCGGGCCCAGGGGCGACTCCGGCGGGCCGCCGGGCGTATTCCCGGACCGGGCCCCGCCGGACCGTGACGAAGGCGACCGCTGACGGGCTTTCCCCCGCCGGAGCGCCGCGCCGTACCATCTCCGTATGGCTACGGAAGACGCTGTGCTCGAAGCGCTGGCGACGGTGAACGACCCCGAGATCAACCGCCCGATCACCGAACTCGGCATGGTGAAATCGGTGCAGATCGGGGCGGACGGCGCAGTAGCCGTCACGGTCTATCTGACGGTCTCCGGCTGCCCGATGCGCGAGACGATCACCAGGAACGTCACGGACGCGGTCAGCCGGGTCGACGGCGTCACCGGGGTCGATGTGACGCTCGACGTGATGAGCGACGAACAGCGGCGCGAACTGGCGACGGCCCTGCGGGGCGGCACCGCCGAGCGGGAGGTCCCGTTCGCCCGGCCCGACTCCCTGACCAGGGTCTACGCGGTCGCCTCCGGCAAGGGCGGCGTCGGCAAGTCGTCCGTGACCGTGAACCTGGCGGCGGCGATGGCGGCGGACGGGCTGAAGGTCGGGGTCGTCGACGCCGATATCTACGGCCACTCGGTGCCCCGGATGCTGGGCGCCGACGGAAAGCCCACCCAGGTCGAGAACATGATCATGCCGCCGTCGGCGAACGGCGTGAAGGTGATCTCCATCGGCATGTTCACCCCGGGCAACGCTCCGGTGGTGTGGCGCGGCCCGATGCTGCACCGGGCGCTCCAGCAGTTCCTCGCCGATGTGTACTGGGGCGATCTGGACGTACTGCTGCTGGACCTGCCGCCGGGCACCGGCGATATCGCCATCTCGGTGGCCCAGCTGGTGCCGAACGCGGAGATCCTGGTGGTCACCACCCCGCAGCAGGCGGCGGCCGAGGTCGCCGAGCGGGCCGGCTCCATCGCCGTACAGACCCATCAGAAGATCGTCGGCGTGGTCGAGAACATGTCCGGGCTGCCGTGTCCGCACTGCGACGAGATGGTCGACGTCTTCGGTACCGGCGGCGGCCAGAAGGTCGCCGAGGGCCTCTCCCAGACCACCGGGACCACAGTCCCGGTACTCGGCTCCATCCCGATCGACGTCCGGCTCCGCGAGGGCGGCGACGAGGGCAGGCCCGTGGTGCTCAGCGACCCCGAGTCGCCCGCCGGGTCGGCGCTGCGGGCCATCGCGGGCAAGCTGGGCGGCCGTCAGCGCGGCCTGGCGGGCCTCAGCCTGGGAATCACCCCGCGCAACAAGTTCTGAGCCGCGTACGGTACGGCCCCGGGGCGCCGACGGGCTCCCGGGGCCGTACCGTACGGGCCCGTGCCCGCGCCTCGGCCCTTGCCGGGTCAGGCGTACGGGGTGAGGTCCCGGATCACCGAGAAGCCGAGGCCGTACGCGCTCATCCCGCGCCCGTACGCCCCCAGATGCGTACCGTCCACGGTCGAGCCCGCCAGCACCCAGCCGAAGTCGGTCTCCCGGTAGTGGAACGCGGTCGGCACGCCGTCCACCGGCAGCGACAGCTCGGACCAGGGCTCCCCGTCGAGCTGGTCGGCGAGTTCGAACGCCGCCTCCGTCTGCTGGTCGAGCCAGTCGTCCCGCAGGGAGTGGTCCATCTGCGGCGGCCAGGTGTGCGCCAGCAGCCCCGACCCGGCCAGCCAGGCAGCCGACGACACCGAGGTCGCGTCGAGCACCCCGGTCCCGTCACCGCTGCGGCGTACGGGGCTGGCGGCGACCGTGATCACCACGGCGAACCGCTCCCTGGCCTCCGTGTCGGCGGCCCCGGCCGCGGCGGCCCGTATCGACGGGGTGTCCCCGTGGCCCAGCGACCCGTGCTGGACGACTCCGTCCGCGGCCGAGCCCACACCCATCAGCCGGCGCGGCCCGGTGAACGCGTCGTCCAGCCCGTACCAGGCAAAAGACGCGCGGACATAGTCGTCGAGCACCGGCACCACCGGCTGCCGCGCATCCCGGCTCGTGGTCTCCATCGGTCCGGCCGCCTCCTCCGTGTCCCAGGTCCGGAGCGGACCCGCCCCCCTCGGGCGTCCTCGCGTCCTGACAGATGGAGAGAATAGCCACCCACCCGCGTCGCGACGCGTTTCCCCGCCCCTGCCACGCGGCCCGCCGCCGTTCGGCACGGCGCGATGGAGTGGTTTCCGCCCCGATGGGGCAGCGGCGCGCCGGAGGGCGTCGAGGGGCGCGGGGAGGGCTTTCAGGGGCGCGAGGAACCGCGCGACAAGCCACGAGGCGGCGGCAGACGGCAAACAGCCGATGGTCGCCGTCACAGAGGCCGAGGCGGCCACCCCCGGGTACCGCTCGGGCACCCGTGGCGCCGGGCCACAGAAGAAGTGGCGGGACCCTCGGCGGGAGGCGTTACGTCGCGTCGGCGTCGTACGGCGGACGCTCTTCCCGTGCCGCCCCCGGCTCCCGCTTCTTCAGCAGGTCCGGTGTCCCGGCCGGACCCGCGCCCGAGGGCGCCGCCGCGGCCGGGGCCGGGGCGGGGACGGGCTCGCTGCCGTTGACCGTGTCGGCGAGGTCGCTCATGTCCTTGCGGAAGTCGAAGGAGTCGCCCAGCTCCTTCAGGTCCCGCAGATCGTCGTTCTGGTCGAGCTGCTTGCGCAGAAACGTCTTCGGGTTCAGGTCCTCGAACTCGAAGTCCTTGAAGTCCGGCCCCAGTTCGTCGCGGATGTCCTGCTTGGCGCTGTCGGAGAAATCGCGGATCTTCCTGATCGTCCGCGAGACGTCCTGGATGACCTTGGGCAGCTTGTCGGGGCCGAAGACGAGCACGGCGAGCACCACGAGAGCCACCAGCTCCAGTACGCCTATGTCATTGAACACCCAGCTGCTCCTCGTGTTCTCCGTGGTCCGTGGGTCCGCGGATGGGGACGGGATCCGATCCACCGTACCCGGCGGACGTTCCGCTCGTCACGTGTCGGTAAGGGGTGATCCCGGCCGAACCGCCCACGAATCGCGCCGTCAGTCCGCCGTTCACGTCCCGGCCCGAGCGCGGCCTGTCTCCGGACTGATTCGGCGCTGATTCGGGGCTGATTCGGGGCTGATTCCGGCCTGTCAGTCGCCTTCGGAGGAGCCGAGCCGGAGCTTCTTCTTCTCTTCGCGGCCGTCGCGCTCGACGGTGAGCTCCAGTTCGTCACCGGGCCGGTGGGCGCGGATCTTGACGATCAGCTCCTCGCCGCCGTAGACCTTCCGGCCGTCGACCTCGGTGATCACATCGCCCGGCCGGATACCGGCCTTCGCGGCGGGCCCGTCGGGGACGACCGTGGCGCTGCCGTCCTTGTTCTTCTCACTGACCCGGGCGCCCGCGCCGGTGTAGCGCATATCGAGGTTGACCCCGATCACGGGGTGAGTGGCCTTGCCGGTGTTGATCAGCTCTTCGGCGACGCGCTTGCCCTGGTTGACCGGGATGGCGAAGCCGAGGCCGATGGAGCCGGACTGCCCGGCCTCGGGGCCGCCCCCGCCGCCGTCGGCGGCGCGGATGGCGCTGTTGATGCCGATCACCCGGGCCTTGGTGTCCATCAGCGGTCCGCCGGAGTTGCCGGGGTTGATCGGGGCATCGGTCTGGAGGGCGTCGACATAGCTGATGTCGGTGCCGTCGCCCTTCTCTCCGCCCGCGGTGATGGGCCGTTCCTTGGCGCTGATGATGCCGGAGGTGACCGTGTTCTGGAGGTCGAAAGGGGCGCCGATGGCGACGACGGGGTCGCCGACCCGGACGTTGTCCGAGTTCCCCAGCGGCAGGGGGGTCAGTCCGGCGACCCCGGTGACCTTGACGACGGCCAGGTCGTAGCCGCTGTCCTTGCCGACGAGGGTGGCCCGGGCGGTCTCACCGCCGCTGAACGTGACGGAGATCTCGCCGGAGCTTCCGGCCGGGTCGACGACATGGTTGTTGGTCAGGATGTGGCCCTGCTCGTCGAGGACGAAGCCGGTGCCGGTGCCCTGCTCGCCGCCGCCCGCGACATGGAGGGTGACGACACCCGGCAGCGCGCGGGCGGCGATCCCGGCGACGCTGTCGGGGGCCCGGTCGCGGCTCTCCTTGGGGGCCTGGTCGAGTTCGATCCGGTCGGTGCCGAAGCCGCCGGTGCGTTCGACGTACGAGCCGATGCCGCCGCCCACGACACCGGAGACCAGGGCGAGCAGTACGGCCCCGGCGATCAGCGGGCCCCGGCCGCCGCGGCGCCGGGCGGGCCCGCCGGTGTAGGCCAGCGGCGCGGCCGGGGTGCCGCCGGAGCCGCCGGTGGCGGCCCAGGGGTCGTAGTGGAGCCACTGGGACGCGGGGTACGGCCCGCCGGGCGGTGTCCCGGGCCCGGTGGTGCCGGTGTCGGTGGCGGTGTCAACGGGGCTCGTGGGCGGCGCGGCGAACCCGGTGCCGTCCGTCGCGTGCGGCCCGGTCGGATGCGCACCCGTCGGGTGCGCGCCGGTCGGCGGGTGCGCGGCGGGGTGGGTCCCGGTGGCGGTCCGGGGGTCGTTCGGCGGGGTCGCGGCGGGTGCCGTCCCGGGCGGGGCCGGATAGGCCGGTGGGACATACGTGCCGTGCGCGGGGGTCGGTACGGGCCGCTGCACGGGCGGCGCGGGCGCCCAGGGCCCGGGGCCGCCGTAGGGCGGGGTGCTGTACTCGTCGGGCGCGTGGAGCGGGGTGGGTCTCGCGGGTGTGTGCTCCGCCGGGGGCACCGGGGCCGGGCCCGGTACCGGCGGCGGTGGTACGGCTCCGGTGGCGCCGTTCGTGCCGTGTCCCGGCTCGTCGGCGGCGCCGTGGGCGGCGGGCCCGGTCGGGGTCGTCGGCGGGGGAACGGGCGGTACGGCCGGGGGCGCGGGGGGCTGCCCGGGCGGCGCGGCGTGGCCCGGCGCGGCCCCGGTCTCCGCGGCGGCTTCGGCCCGGCGCCGGGAGCCCGCCCGGCTCCACCAGGCCGCCTTGGGTCCGGTGGGCTTCCCGTCGTCCATGTACTCCCCCGTTCTCCCCTGCAAACCGCCGGCTGGGAGGCACCCCCGTGGGCACCCTGCTCGCAGATTCAACCAGGTTTGCGAATCAGCGGCAGGGGCACACGGGTGACATGGTCAGCGGGCGTTGGCCACCGGGCCGGGCGAGGCCCCGATGTGGTGGGTCGGCAGCGGCCCCGGGGCCGCCGACGGGTCCGGCAGCACCGGGGGCAGGAACCCATGGGGAGCGCCCAGATGGAAGCCGAAGCCCATCGGACGTATCGCCGGTGGCGCCTTGAAGGCGGGGAAGGCGGGGAACGCCGCGTTCAGCGCGGTGGGCGCGGGGCGGGAGGCCAGATTGAGCGGCACCTCGGGCTCCGCGGCGGACCGGCCGACGACCCGCCCCTCCGAGCGGGTGGGGCCGAAGCCGCTGTTTCTGCGCCGCTCGTACTCGGTGGCCCGGGTGGTCGCGGCGGAGGTGCTGATCCCGGCGCCGCTGCCCTGGCTCTGGCCGCCGACGGCACCGGCCGCGGTACCGGACGAACTGGCGGCGCGGACCGGCGTACCGCCGCTTCCGGTGCCGCCGGAGCGGGAACCGGCCTGGGAGGAGCCGTCGGTGGGCATGGAGCCGCCGAGGGCGATCGCGGCGAAGGAGACGGCGCTGGCGGCGGCGAAGGCGAACCTGCGGCCCCGCCAGGGCGAGCGGTCGCCGTCCGGGCGCCCGTTCTGGGGCACTCCGGCGCCGAAGCCGCCGAGGGGCGCGGCCGCACGACCGCCGTGGCCGCCGGGGAGATAGCCCACGGCAGCCGGGGTACGGGCGCCGCCGGCGGGCAGCGGCGTACCGAAGAGGGTGTCCGGGGCGCCGCCGCCGAACGGGCCGCCCCGATTGCCGCCGGGTCCGCCCGGACGGTCGGATCCCGGCAGGCCGGGTCCCGCGGGCAGCCCCTGGAGCCGGGCGAGCAGCCCGGCGGACGGCGGTGGCGGCGCGCTCCTGGCGAAGACGTCCTTCAGCATGCGCTGGGCGTCCGCCTCGGCCTTGCAGCGGGGGCAGGTCGCCAGATGGGCCAGTACCCGGTCCCGGGCGTCATGCGTCAGCTCGCCGTCGACCAGGGCGGCCAGCCGGTCCCCGAGGTGGTGCTCGGCCGGGGAGTGCGCGGACCCGGCAGCCGGGGCCCAGGACCCTCTCGGCTGCGGGGACCGGAAGAAGGGGGAGGTGGGACCTGATCCGCTCACGCCGTGCCGACCTCCCCCACCAGCCCGACGGCCCCCGCGAGGGCGCGCTGCTGCCCGGCCCGGGCCTCGGGCGAGCGGTGCTTCAGGGCCTTGCGCAGATGCGAGCGGCCGCGGTGGATCCGGCTGCGGACGGTCCCGAGCTTCACGCCCAGGGTCGCGGCGATCTCCTCGTACGACAGGCCCTCGATGTCACAGAGGACGACGGCGGCCCGGAACTCGGGCGCCAGGGTGTCCAGCGCCTGCTGGACGTCGGCGTCGAAGTGGCTGTCGTTGAAGACCTGCTGCGGGGAGGGCTCGCGGCTGGCGAGCCGCTCGGCCGCGTCGTCCCCGAGGGAGTCGAAGCGGATCCGCTGCTTCCGGCGGACCATGTCGAGGAAGAGATTGGTGGTGATGCGATGGAGCCAGCCCTCGAAG
Organism: Streptomyces sp. NPDC020875; assembly: GCF_040641415.1. Taxonomy (NCBI): domain Bacteria; kingdom Bacillati; phylum Actinomycetota; class Actinomycetes; order Kitasatosporales; family Streptomycetaceae; genus Streptomyces; species Streptomyces sp. NPDC020875. Next base: position 83,210 of record NZ_JBFADP010000002.1, read on the forward strand.
GTCCCCGGGGTGTAGGTGGAGAGCGAGCGGAAGACCCGGACGAAGACTTCCTGCGTCAGATCCTCGGCGTCGTGCTGATTGCCGGTGAGCCGGTAGGCGAGCCGGTAGACGCGACCGCTGTGGGTGCTGACGATCTCCTCCCACGAGGGGGGTGTCCACGCCTGCGATTCCGCATCCGATGCGAAGGTCGCGGTGGCGGTCGCGGTGGCGGCGGTGGAACGGTCAGCGGTGTCGGTCACAGATTTCGGCTCACCCGGTGACCTGCCGAGGAAACGACGCAACGCTCCCCGGCGATCCGCAGGTGCAGCCGCACCTCCCCTGTCGGCTCTGGTGGTGTCCAGCGGAGCCCCTACCATAGCCACCTCGCCCGTTAGCTCCGGATAAGAATCTTTACGCGAATTTGGGTACCGCACCTGCCGTGGGCTCGATGCCATCTCTTCCCCCCCGTCCGCCTGGTCGAATAGCCCTGCCGTCGGTCCTGCCGTCTTCTCCGCGCTTCCCGTCTTCCCGGAAGACCCCCCGGAAGCCACTTCTTCCGGCGTTTCCCCGGGAATCCGCGGTGCCTTCCGTTCAACGAACGGTCCCATCTGCGGGTTCCCGGCTCCAGCGGATACAGTCAACGTCGCGTTCAACTACGGGGACAGGAGAGGCCCATTACCGCCAACCGGCAGACGAGCTGGGCTTTCGCCGATGCCTTCGTCGCCGAGGATGAAGCGCTGCGCTGGGCCCGCGACCGGGCCCGGGAGTCGGGCATCCCCTCGGTGTCACCGGGCACCGGCGCCGCGCTGCGTCTGCTGGCCGCCACCGCGGACGCGAAAGCCGTCGCGGAAATCGGTACCGGTGCCGGTGTCTCGGGGATCTATCTCCTGCTCGGTATGCGGCCCGACGGCGTACTGACGACCGTGGACCCGGAGCCGGAGCGGCAGCAGTTCGCCAAGCAGGCGTTCCGCGAGGCCGGATTCGCCGGAAACCGGGCCCGTTTCATACCCGGGCGCGCCCTCGACGTCCTGCCGCGCCTCGCGGACGGCGGCTACGACCTGGTCTTCTGCGACGGCGACCGGCTGGAGTACCTCGACTATCTCGCCGAATCGTTGCGGCTGCTGCGACCGGGCGGACTGGTCTGCTTCGAGGGCGTCTTCGCCCGGGGCCGTACGGTCGACGCCGCGGCCCAGCCCGCCGAGGTGCTGCGGCTGCGCGAGTTGCTGCGGGCGGTCCGCGAGAGCCCGGATCTGCTGCCGTCACTGCTGCCGGTGGGCGACGGACTGCTCTGCGCGGCACGGCGGGCCTGACCCGCCACGGCGGCTCCGGGCGTTTCCCGGCCCGGATTCGGGCACGAACCGGGTTACGGCCGGGGTTACGGATACCGGACGCATACGGGATACCGGTAACGGGTAACCCGGGCGGCCGCCCGGCCCCGGGAGAATTTCCGGGAGGACCCTCCCCGCCCGGAACTCATTCGGCCCGCCTTCGGCTTCGGCTTCGGGAAGACGGACGCGGAAGACGTGACGTAACGGGATCGGCTAAACGGGAAAGCCGGAAACCGAATCGCGGCCCGGCACCCCGAACCCGGACCGATCGGCCGCCCGCCCGACTGCCCGCACCCGGGACCTTCGGCCGGGGAAAGGCCCCGGACACACCACCGCCCCGGCGCTCGCACAGCGCCGGGGCGGGTGGTCAGGGTCCGTGAACGACCGATGCCGTCAGCCGACGACCTTCTTCAGGGCATCGCCGAGCGCGTCGGCCTCGTCCGGCGTCAGCTCGACGACAAGCCGACCGCCGCCTTCGAGCGGAACGCGCATGACGATGCCCCGCCCCTCCTTTGTCACCTCGAGCGGGCCATCGCCCGTCCGCGGCTTCATGGCCGCCATGCTCGTTCCCCTTCCTGAAACCAGCTCATCGTCTGCCGACCGGCACCCCGGCGGGCGCCGTCACGGCATCGAACACATTGCTTCCAGGTCATTATCCCGCATGGCGGGACCCGATGACCAACATCGGTCGGCATCGCTTGGGCAACACACATTCTCAAAACCACCCAATTCGGCGATCCGCCGGGGGAAACTCCGCCGGAATCCCCGGGAACGCCGCGCCCGGGGCGGAACACCGCCCCGGCCGGAGGACCCGGATTTTTCTTTGAGACAGGTCACAGCCCGCGGCCCTGTTCCCGGCGATCTCCGCCATGCTGAGCTGACCGGGTCGCGATCACCGTCCACGAAACACGGGCGACACCGAGCTGCACCGAGCGACACCACCGACGAGCCGAGACGCCGCAAAGGGGACCCCGCATGGCCGACTCCGTGCTGTACGACGTGACCGACGGACTGGCGACGATCACGCTCAACCGGCCCGACGCCATGAACGCGCTGGACATCGCGACCAAGGTCGCCCTCCGAGAGGCCGTCCGCTCGGCCGCCGACGACGACGCCGTACGGGCCGTACTGCTCACCGGCAACGGCCGTGCCTTCTGCGTCGGCCAGGACCTCAAGGAGCACACGGCGCTGCTGGCCCGGGACGCCGAGACCGGCGACCGGAACACCATGAGCACCGTACGCGAGCACTACAACCCCGTGGTCCGCGCCCTGGCCACCATGCCGAAGCCGGTGGTGGCGGGGGTGAACGGGGTCGCGGCCGGAGCCGGGCTGGGCTTCGCGCTCGCCGCGGACTTCCGGGTCGTCGCCGAGACCGCGTCGTTCACCACGGCCTTCGCGGCGGTCGGGCTGACCGCGGACTCGGGGGTGTCCTGGACCCTGCCCCGGGTCGTCGGGCCGGGCCGGGCCGCCGATCTGCTGCTCTTCCCCAGGTCGGTCGGCGCGGCGGAGGCGTACGAGCTGGGGATCGCGAATCGCCTGGTCGCCCCGGAGGCGCTGGCGGACGAGGCACGTGCCGTCGCCCGGGCCCTGGCCGAGGGGCCGACCCTGGCCTATGCGGCGATCAAGGAGTCCCTGGCCCATGCCGCTTCCCACTCCCTGGTGGAGACCCTCGGCAAGGAGGACGAACTCCAGACCAGGGCGGGCGGGTCGGAGGACCACCGCGCCGCGGTCGCCGCGTTCGTCGCCAAGCAGAAGCCGGTCTTCCGGGGCCGGTGACCGCCCCGGGCCCGGCCTTCCGGGGCCGGTTTTCCCGGACAGGCACCGGGTGGCCGGGGTCAGCCCCGGCGGGCCGCGCACCCCTCCAGATGGTCGTTCACCAGTCCGCACGCCTGCATCAGGGCATAGGCGGTGGTGGGCCCGACGAACCGGATGCCCTCCTTCTTGAGGGCCTTCGCCAGGGCCTTGGACTCGTCCGTGACGGCCGGGACGTCGGCCAGGGTCTTCGGGGCCGGGCGGCCCACCGGGTCGGGCGCGTGGGACCAGATCAGCCGGTCCAGGTCGCCGGATTCCCAGGTCGCCAGGGTCCGGGCGTTGGCGAGGGTGGCGTCGACCTTGGCCCGGTTGCGGATGATCCCCTCGTCGGCGAGGAGCCGTTCGCGGTCGGTGTCGGTGAAGACGGCCACCTCGGCGACGGCGAAGCCCGCGAAGGCCCGCCGGAAGCCCTCACGGCGGCGCAGGATGGTGAGCCAGGAGAGCCCGGACTGGAACGCCTCCAGGCAGAGCCGCTCGAAGAGCGCGTCGTCGCCGTGGACCGCGCGACCCCACTCGTCGTCGTGGTAGGCGAGATAGTCCTCGGTCGACAGGCCCCAGGGGCAGCGGGGCCGCCCGTCGGGCCCGGCCAGCGGCCCGCCCGGCGTCATCGGCCCCGCTCCTCGCCCGGGCCCCCGACGGGGTCGCCCACGGAGTCCCGCACCCGGTCCCGGCCGGAATCCTCGCCCGGGTCCGGGCCGTCCGTCCGTACGCCGTCGGCGGGGTCCCGGCCCGTCGCGGGGGCGGCCGGCTCCACCGGGGCCCCGGTCCCGTCGGGGGCCGGTGCCGTGTCCCGCAGGCCGCCGTCGGCGGCGGACGGGTCGGCGGCCGGAGCCGGGGGGTCGAGCGGGGTGCCGTTCACCCGGGCGGTACCGACGGCCGGGCCGTCGGTACCACGAGTCGCGTCGGTCGCGGTGGTCGCGCCGGTCGCCCGGGCCTCCGCCAGCGCCGATTCGAGACCGGCGATCCGGGAGTCCCGCTCGGCCAGCTCGGCCCCGAGCCGGGCGAGCGCGTCGTCCACGTCCGCCATCCGATAGCCGCGGGGGGCCACCGGCAGCCGGAGCGCCTCCACATCGGCCCGCCCCACCGGCCTGGTCATCGGCAGGGGGTCGACCAGCCGCTCGGGCGCCGCCTCGGGCAGTGCGGCACTGTCCCCGCCGCCGAGCACGGCGAGCGTGACCGCCCCGACGACCACGACCATCGCGATCAGCAAGAACAAGAACACGAGCGTCCTTCCCGGCTCCTCGTGGAATGCGTCCGGTGCTGATCGTGCCACGCCGGTGTGACGGTTAGGGTCACAGCTGGACGACGCGAGGAGGAAAACCGCTGATGCTGCGGCTGGGTGAGCGCGAGTTCGACGCGCGGGAGCCGGTGATCATGGCGATCGTGAACCGTACGCCGGACTCCTTCTACGACCAGGGCGCCACGTTCCACGACGAACCGGCGCTCGCCCGGGTCGAGCGGGCCGTCGCGGAGGGCGCGGCGATCATCGACATCGGCGGGGTGAAGGCCGGTCCCGGCGAGGAGGTCACGGCCGACGAGGAGATCCGCCGGACGGTCGGCTTCGTCGCCGAGGTGCGGCGGCGCTTCCCGTCCATGGTGATCAGTGTCGACACCTGGCGGCACGACGTCGGCGCGGCCGTCTGCGAGGCGGGCGCCGATCTGCTCAACGACGCCTGGGGCGGAGTCGATCCCAAACTGGCCGAGGTCGCCGCCCGGTACGGGGCCGGTCTGGTCTGTACGCACGCGGGCGGCGTCGAGCCGCGGACCCGGCCGCACCGGACCTCCTACGAGGACGTGATGGCGGACATCCTCCGGGTGACCGTGGGGCTCGCCGAGCGGGCGGTGGCCCTGGGGGTCCGGCGGGACGGTGTGATGATCGACCCGGGCCACGACTTCGGGAAGAACACCCGGCACTCCCTGGAGGCGACGCGCAGGCTCGGCGAGATGGCCGACACCGGCTGGCCCGTACTGGTCTCGCTGTCCAACAAGGACTTCGTCGGCGAGACCCTCGACCGTCCGGTCAAGGAGCGGCTGATCGGCACGCTGGCGACGACCGCGGTCTCGGCCTGGCTGGGCGCGCGGGTGTACCGGGTGCACGAGGTGGCGGAGACCCGGCAAGTACTGGAGATGGTCGCGGCGATCGCCGGGCACCGGGAGCCCCGGGTGGCCCGGCGCGGCCTGGCCTGACCGGTGCCGCCGGACGGCCCGTCCCGGCCCGGTACGACCGGGGGTCCGGTGCTCGGGTGGCCCGTGGCCCCGGTATGACCGGTGGCCCGGCGCGGCCGTAGGTCCGTGCTCCGGTACGACCGGTCGTACCGGCCGGTCCGGTGCCCGGCCGGCGGGGGGGGGTACGGGGCGGGGCCGCCCCGTACCCCCGGCGGCCGTCGTCAGCGGGAGGTCTCCTTGGTGACCAGGGCCACCGCCTCGTCGACGTCGTCCGTGACGTGGAAGAGCAGCAGATCGCGCTCGGACGCCTTGCCCTGGGCGACGACGGTGTCCCGCAGCCAGTCGACGAGGCCGCTCCAGTAGGCGCTGCCGAAGAGGACGATCGGGAAGCGGGTCACCTTGCCGGTCTGGACGAGGGTGAGCGCCTCGAAGAGTTCGTCGAGGGTGCCGAGCCCGCCGGGCAGCACCACGAACCCGGAGGCGTACTTCACGAACATCGTCTTGCGGACGAAGAAGTAGCGGAAGTTCACCCCGATGTCGACATGGGGATTGAGGCCCTGCTCGAACGGCAGCTCGATCCCGAGGCCGACGGAGACGCCCCCGGCCTCCCGGGCGCCCCGGTTGGCCGCCTCCATGGCGCCGGGACCACCGCCGGTGATCACCGCGAAGCCCGCGGCGACCAGCGCCTCGCCGATCCGGATGCCCGCCTCGTACTCGGGGGTGTCCCGGGGGGTCCTGGCGGAGCCGAAGACGCTGATCGCGCTCGGCAGTTCGGCGAGCGCGCCGAAGCCCTCGACGAACTCGGACTGGATCCGCATGACCCGCCAGGGGTCGGTGTGCACCCACTCCGAGTCGCCCTCGGTGTCCAGCAGCCGCTGGTCGGTGGTGCCGGGCTGGACCTGGTCCCTGCGGCGCAGCACAGGGCCCTGTCGCTGCTCCTCGTACTTCCGCTCGCCCTCCGGGTTGCCCATGGACGTGCTCCCTCCGCCGGACGTCCGCGCGGCGGACGTCGTCGTTGGTCGTTGCTTGATCAAGCGTAGGTCGTCAATGCCCCGTTCATCAGGACATAAGCCATTCACGCAGCCGTTCCTCGCAGTGCGTGATCCGCTCGACGGCCACGTGCTCGTCGCGCTTGTGGGCGAGGAGGGGGTTGCCGGGCCCGTAGTTCACGGCGGGTACGCCGAGGGCGCTGAAGCGTGCGACGTCGGTCCAGCCGAACTTGGGCCGGGCGGTTCCGCCGACGGCCTTCATGAACGCGACGGCGGCCGGGTGGTCGAGTCCGGGGCGGGCGGCCCCGCTGTGGTCGTCGACCTCGAAGCCGGTGACGCCGCAGTCGGCGAAGACCTCCCGGACGTGGTCCAGCGCCTGGTCGGGGGTGAGGTCGGGCGCGTAGCGGTAGTTGACGGTGACGGTGCAGGCGTCGGGGATCACATTGCCCGCGACGCCGCCCTCGATCCGGACGGCGTTCAGGCCCTCGCGGTACTCCAGTCCGTCCACGACGGGCCTGCGCGGCTCGTAGGCGGCGAGCCTGGCGAGGATCGGCGCGGCGGCGTGGATCGCGTTGGAGCCCATCCAGCTCCGGGCGGAGTGCGCGCGCTCGCCGGTGGTGCGGAGCAGGACCCTCAGGGTGCCCTGGCAACCGCCCTCGACCTCGCCGTCGGACGGTTCGAGGAGTACGGCGAAGTCGCCCGCCAGCCAGTCGGGGTGGGCTTCGGCGACCAGGCCGAGGCCGTTGAGGTCGGCGGCGACCTCCTCGTTGTCGTAGAAGACGAAGGTGAGGTCGCGGTTGGGGGCGGGGACGGTCGCGGCGATCCTCAGCTGGACCGCGACGCCCGCCTTCATGTCGCTGGTGCCGCAGCCCCACAGGACTCCGTCGGTGTCGAGCCGGGACGGCACGTTGTCGGCGATCGGCACGGTGTCGATGTGTCCGGCGAGGACGACCCGCTCGGACCGGCCGAGCCGGGTGCGGGCGACGACGTTGTTGCCGTAGCGGTCGACGGTGAGGTGCGGCAGTTCGCGCAGCGCCCGCTCGATCGCGTCGGCGAGCGGCTTCTCCTCGCCGCTGACGGAGGGGAAGTCGACGAGGGCGGCGGTGAGGGCGGGGCCGTCGAGCCGGAGATCGAGCTTGGTGGGGCGCATGCTCCCGACCCTACCGGGGCGGGGTGAACCGGCCGGATCGTCCCGGGCGGCGCAAAAGAGGAGCCGGTTTCCGGACCCGGGCCCTGGGTGGTGCCCGGCCGGGTCCGGACGGGGCGGGGCCCGGCCCGTCCCACCGGGCGGCCCGGCGGGCGGCACAGCGGGGGGAACGGAACGACGGGCGGAACCGCGGGCTCCGGGACGGGGCCGGAACCTTGTACTCCCTAGTACGGTGTGCCTGTGTCCGAAACCGCCTCATCCGCCCCGCCCCGGCGTCGTCGGCTCACGCGGCTGGCCGCCGGATGTGCCGTACTCGCCGCGTCGATCGGCTATGTCGTGGCCCAGCAGTCCACCGGATCGGACGCCCCGGGCTGTACGGTCCGCGCCTCGGGCGGCGACGGCGGACCGGTGTACGAGCTGAGCAACGAGCAGGCGGCCAACGCCGCGACCATCTCCGCGGTCGGCACGACCCGGGGGCTGCCGGAGCGGGCGGTGACGATCGCGCTGGCGACGGCGCTCCAGGAGTCGGCGCTGCGGAACATCCGCCACGGCGACCGGGACTCGCTCGGACTGTTCCAGCAGCGGCCGTCGAAGGGGTGGGGCACCCCCGAGCAGATCATGGACCCGGTGTACTCGGCCGGGAAGTTCTACGACGGCCTGGTCGAGGTCCCCGGCTATTCGCGGCTGCCGCTGACGGTCGCCGCACAGAAGGTGCAGCGGAGCGGTTTCCCGCAGGCGTACGCCAAGCACGAGCCGGACGCGGCCCTGCTGTCGGCGGCGCTGACCGGCCGGGCGGGCGCGGCCCTGCGGTGCGTCCCGGGCGGCGACGGGAAGGCGGGTGATCCGGCCCGGGTCCGGTCCGAGTTGGTACGGGCCTTCGGGCCCGCGGTCCTGCCGAAGGGCGCGGGGGGCGCGGATACCGGTACCGGGGCGGCCCGCGGCCGGAGCACGGACGGGGACGGCGGCGGGGACGGCGGCATGGTGGTGACGGTGCCGGTACGCGGCCCGGCGCCGGGCGCCGCAGACCGGTCCGGGGGCGCCTCGGGCGGCGGCCGTACGCCCGGTGCCGGGGCGGCCGGTACCGGCGCCGCCGACGAGCGGAGCGACGACCGGGGCTGGGAGGTCGCGCACTGGGCGGTGGCCCGGGCCGAGCGGCTGCGGATCGCGGAGGTCTCCTACGGCGGCCGGGTCTGGCGGTCCGGCGAGGCCGAGGGCGGCTGGCGCGAGGCGGGGGCCGGGGGCTCCGGCGCCCGGACGGCCGAAACGGTTCGGATCCGGCTCGCACGCTGATCCGGGCGTTCACCCGCGAGAGGGAGCGTACGGGTATCACTCCAATGGCCGCGCCCCCTCGCGTACCACCACGACCGCCCCTCCCCCGGTCCCCTTGAGCCACTTGGGGAGTGACGGTTCGGCAGCCGCTCGGCGCCGGAGGCATTTGTCCGCTTTCCAGCGGGACAGATAATGCGATGCATTACGAACTCTTTACCTCCGCGTACCGCAACTTCCCCCGCCCTCCGGACGGTTGTCACGGCGAAACATCAGCGCCCCCTTCGTCTCAAGGAGCATCATGTCCCTCCCCCTGACCCGCCGGATCGCCCGCGCCGCCCTGCTCATCGCGGCCGGCGCAGCCCCCGTGGTCGGTGCGGCCGGGTCCGCGAGCGCCGTCGATCTCGCCCAGGCCGCCCCGGTCGGCGGGCTGACCGCCCTCGACACCGACGGCGTGAGCGGCACCGTCGACGGTGCCGCGCGGCAGACCACCGAACTGGCGGGCGGTGCCGGTGGCGACGCCGTCCGGCAGACCGTTCCGGCCGCGGGCCGGGCGGTCGGCGGTACGGGCCGTACCGTCGCCCCGGCCGCCGAGGAGACCGCGGGCGAGACCGCGGGCAACGCGGGCGGGCTGCTCGGCGAGACTGCGAACGGCGCCACCAAGTCGCTGGGCGAGAGCGGTCTCACCGCGGGCTCGATGGAGGGCGGTCTGCCCACCGACGGCCTGCCGACGGACGGCCTGACCTCGGGCGGTCTGCCGACCAGCGGGCTGCCCACGGAGGTCCTGCCGACGGGCGGGCTGCCGCTCGCGGGCTGACCCCGGGCAGGCGGCGGGACCGCCGGAACGGGTCGGTGTCTCCGGGATCCCGTATTCGATATCCGGAATCCGCCGTCCGGTCCGGCCGCCGGACTCCGGCACCCGGCGGGGGTCGGCATCCGCCGGGGCACACCACGGGTCCGGCCGGGCCCTCGCGCCGGAAGGGGCCCGGGGAGCACAACGCTCCCCGGGCCCCTTCCGGTGTGACTACGCCCCCGCCCGGTACGCGTACGGCCCGGCCCGTCTCAGCCCGCCGAAGCGAGCCGCTCGACCGCCGCGTCGACCCGTTCGTCGGTCGCCGTGAAGGCCACCCGGACGAACCTCTCGCCCGCCTCGCCGTAGAAGTCGCCGGGCGCGACCAGGATTCCCAGCTCCGCCAGCCGTCCGACCGTCTCCCAGCAGGACTCGTCCCGCGTCGCCCAGAGGTAGAGGCTCGCCTCGGAGTGCTCGATCCGGAAGCCGTGGCCCTCCAGGGCGGTCCGCAGCGCCGAGCGCCGGGCCGCGTAACGGGCCCGCTGCTCCTCGACATGCGTATCGTCGCCGAGCGCCGCCACCGTCGCGGCCTGGACCGGCGCCGGGACCATCATGCCGCCGTGCTTGCGGACGGCCAGCAGCTCGCCCAGGACCGCCGCGTCGCCCGCGATGAACGCGGCCCGGTATCCGGCCAGGTTGGAGCGCTTGGAGAGCGAGTGAACGGCGACCAGCCCGTCGTACGAACCGCCGCAGACGTCCGGGTGGAGTACGGAGACCGGCTCGGCCTCCCAGCCCAGTTCCAGATAGCACTCGTCGCTGAAGACGAGGACGCCGTGCCGCCGGGCCCAGGCCACGATCCGGGTCAGCTCGGCCTTGCCGAGCACCCGCCCGGTCGGATTAGACGGGGAGTTCAGCCAGAGCAGCCGCAGCCCGGCCGGGTCTAGCTCGGTCGGGTCGTCGTAGACCTCGGGGGTCGCCCCGCACAGCCGCGCGCCGACCTCGTAGGTGGGATAGGCCAGCCGGGGGTAGGCGACCCGGTCGCCGGGGCCGAGACCGAGCTGGGTGGGCAGCCAGGCGACCAGTTCCTTGGAGCCGACGACGGGCAGCACATTGCCGTGTCCGGCGCCGACCGCGCCCAGTCGCCGCCCGATCCACCCGGTCAGCGCGTCGCGCAGGGCGGCCGTACCCCAGACCGTGGGATAGCCCGGGGAGTCCGCCGCGTCCACCAGCGCCTGCCGGATCAGCGGGGGGACCGGGTCGACGGGGGTGCCGACGGAGAGGTCGACGATGCCGTCGGGGTGGGCGGCGGCCACCGCCTTGTACGGCTCCAGCCGGTCCCACGGGAAGACGGGCAGCAGGCCGGAGACGCGGCGCGGGGCGGGGCCGGTGGCGGCAGCGGCGTCGGCGCCCTCGGCGGCGGACGAGGCGGAGGGGACTGCGGACACGGGCTGTTCTCACTCTCGGACGTACGGCTTCGCCGCGAACGGCGGACGAAGGAGGAGGGCGGAGGGCGGCGCGGGGCCGGGCGGGCGCGGCGGGGCGGGCACAGGAACACCCGGGAAACACAGCGGTCCCGTACGGACGTCGACCGTACGGGACCGGCAGGTGGTGATCGGCTGCGCGCGCCGATCGCCGCTTACTGGTTCTGCGGCGGCAGACCGGCGACGAAGGGGTGGTCGCGCTCGATCAGACCGAGCTTGGAGGCACCGCCCGGCGAGCCCAGCTCGTCGAAGAACTCGACGTTCGCCTTGTAGTAGTCCTTCCACTCCTCCGGGGTGTCGTCCTCGTAGAAGATCGCCTCAACGGGGCAGACCGGCTCGCAGGCACCGCAGTCGACGCATTCGTCCGGGTGGATGTACAAGGACCGGGAGCCCTCGTAGATGCAGTCGACGGGGCACTCCTCGATGCACGCCTTGTCCTTGACGTCGACACAAGGCTGCGCGATGACGTAGGTCACGCTGTCGTTCCTCCTCGATAGGGCTGGCTTGCGCGGGAGCGCGGCGTCGTCGATGCCCGCCCCTAGTATCTCCGTTCTCGGGGACGATCCGAACAGGAGGGGCGCACAGAGCAGTGGAAATCACCGGCGCGGGACGGCTCGAAGTCCGTATTACACCCCTTGACGTGGGCAAACGGGTATCAATCCGACGTCTTGTCGACCCGTCCGAGGGGGGCGGGACGTTCACGGACGTGGTCGGCGTTCTCACATCCTGGGACGAGAACGATGTGCTGGTGATCACACGGCGCTCCGGCGAGGTGGTCCGGGTGCCCCGGACGGCCCTGGTCGCCGGGAAGACCGTGCCGGCCACCCCGGCCCGGCGGCGGGGTCCGGCGACCGGTTTCGCCGAGCTGACCTCGGTCATGTCCCGAGCCTGGCGGCCGGTCGAGAGCGAGCCGCTCGGCGAGTGGGAGCTACGGGCCGCCGGCGGCTTCACCCGGCGCGCGAACTCGGCCCTGGCCTGCGGTGATCCCGGCCTTCCGGTGGACGAGGCGCTGACCCTGGTGCGGTCCTGGTACGCGGCCCGGTCCCTGCCCGCGTACATCCAGGCCGCGACGGGCGCCGCCGGGACGCAGGAGGCGCTCTGCGCGGCGCTGGACGAACGCGGCTGGGTCCGTGAGGTGTCGGCGGACGTACGGATCGGGGGGCTGGCGCCGATCGCCGACCTCGACGCCGATATCTCCCGGGTCACCCTCGGCCGGTCGCCGGGAACGGGCCCGGCGGCCGGGGGCGGTGGCGGTGGCTGGCTGCGGCGCTACCAGCGGTCGTCCGGCGAGCCGGGCCCCGAGGTGCTGGAGGTCCTGGGCAGCGGCCCCTCGGTCTGGTTCGCCTCGATAGCGGCGGACCCGGCGGACACCGATCCCGCGAACCCGGCGGACGGCGCGGACGGCGTACGGGACCCGGAGGTCCCGGTCGCGATCGGGCGGTGTGTGGTCGACGGCCGGTGGGCCGGTTTCATGGCGGTCGAGGTCGACCCGGCCCGCCGCCGCCGGGGACTGGCCCGGTCCGTGATGGCGGCCCTCGCCCGGCGCGCGCTGGAGGAGGGCGCGTCGGCGGCCTGGCTCCAGGTGGAGCGGGAGAACACGGCGGCCGGAGCGCTCTACGCGGGGATGGGCTTCACCACCCACCACAGCTACCACCACTACCGCGCCCCGGGCGACTGACCCGCCCGCACCCCCGGGTGCGGAGACCATCAGCGCGTCGGACGGTACGGAAGTGGACTCGGCGGGGACCGCCGGGTAGGAGTGGCACATGGACGACGACACGGCCCCGCACCCCGCCGACCACCGGCGGCGGTTCGCCGAGGAGGCCAGGTCCGAACGGCCGGACCTGGCCCAGCTCTGTCTGCTGCTGGGCGCGGTGGCCGACGGGGCGGCGGACGACGACGACACGGCCGTCGACGCCGCCCAGATCGAACTGGACCGCCTCGCCGGACTGCTGCCGTACGGCACCCGGACCCCGCACGACTGGGCGACCGCCCTCGAACGGCTGCTCGGCGCCGAACTCGGCTTCCACGGCACCCCGGCGGAGTACCGCCGGCTGGAGTCGTCCCTCCTCCACGAGGTGCTGCGGCGCCGCCGCGGACTGCCGATCCTGCTCTCCGTGGTCTGGATCGAGGTGGCCCGCCGGGCCGGAGCCCCGGTCTACGGAGTCGCCCTGCCGGGCCACTTCGTCGTCGGCTTCGGCGAACCGGGCGAGCAGGTCCTGGCCGACCCCTTCGCCGGGGGCGGCGTACTGTCGCCCGCCGCGGCCTCCGAACTCGTCGAGGGCGCCACCGGGGCGCCCCTCGACCCGGCGGCGCTCGCCCCGGCCGCCACCCTCGATGTGATGGTCCGGATCCTCAACAACATCCGCGCCTGGGCGACGGCCCGCCCCGAGCGGTCCGATGTCGCCCTGTGGGCCGTCGAACTGTCCCTGCTGATCCCCTCCCACCCCGCCCGGCTGCGCTTCGAACGCGCCCAACTGCTGGTACAGCGGGGTGATTTCCTGGGCGGCGCGGCGGAGATGGACGCCTACGCGGAAGTGGTGGCGGCGGTGGAGCCGACCACGGCGGAGACCGTACGGGACCGGGCCCGGGCGGCCCGCTCGATGCTCAACTGACCCGGGCCCCCGGATGATTTCCGGGGGCCCGGGTCAGCGGTGGTACCAACGCTCAGCTCGGGTCCAGGTCGATGACCGCCGTACGCTCCTCCGGGGTCTTCCCGCGCAGCGCCGGGCCCATGGCGTAGGCGATGTCGTCGGCGGTGAGCTGGTGCTGCTTGCCGTCGCCCTTGGTGATCAGCACACCCTGGAAGGTGGAGCCGACCAGCTCGGTGATGGCCTCCTTGTCGTAGACCTCCACCAGCCTGCCGTCCACCGGCTTCATGGACAGGATGCGCGGCAGGGAGCGGTTGGGGCCGAAGTCGATCTCCCGGCCGCCCGCCTTGATGGTGATCAGGCCGGACATCGCGACATCGGCGAACTCCCGCTTCGCCCGGGCCAGTTCCGCCGCCGTGACGGAGGGCTGGCGCTCGGCGACGGGCAGCTCGACGACATTGGTCCGGCCGGACTCGATCTGCGCCCGGTAGGCGTCCTTGATCAGGTTCAGGGAGCGGTCGGCGTCGAGGCCCTGGCCCGCCTTGCCGGGGACGACCACGACCTCGCCGGGCTCGAACATGATCCGGCTCTCCACCGCGGAGCCCGAGTCGCCCGCCAGATCGCCGAGGGCGGAGCGGAGCTTCTCCTCGTCGATCACGATCTCCGGCTGGGCCACCCGCTCGCCGCCGAAGAGGGAGCCGATCACCGACATCGGGTTGTAGTCGCTGCCCGCCGCGTTGCGCACGGTGGTCTGCGCGTCGAGCGAGAGGCCCGCCTTGTCCGGCACGAGGGGGATCTTCTTCCCGCCGACGGAGAGCTGGAGCGGGAGGACGGAACGCTTCCCCAGGGTGCCTTCGAGCTTGCCGACGGCCTGGTCGTAGGTGCCGCCGCCGATGTCGACCCCGAGGACCGTGGTGCTCTTGGGCACGTCGGAGTGGTTGAGCAGCAGTCCGGCGCCGTAGGCGATACCGGCCACGGTGACGAGCCCGACTCCGAGGAGGACCAGCTTGGAGCGGCCCTTCTTCTTCGCGGGGGGCGCGGGCGCGGGGCGGGGCCCGGGGGCCGGAGCCTTGGCGCCGGGGCCCGGAGGCGTACCGGCCGCCCCCGGGGCGCCGGGGGCACCGGGGCCCGCCGGGAACGGGGACTCCGTGTCGGGCCGTACGGCCGGGACACCGCTGGTGAGGGTGTCACCGGAGACATGTCCGCCGGGGGCCGCCGCGCTCCCCGGGCCGTCGGCCGGCTCGGGCGCGGGGCGCTGCGGGGTGAGGACGGCGGTGTCGTCGGACATCCGGGGCGGAGCCGCGACGGCGCCTGCGGCGGGCCGGGGCGCCCGGTTCTCCTGGGTTCGGCGGGCCGGAAGGGCCTCCGGAGCCGTACGCGCCGCGGGGGGGACGGAGAGCGCGCCGGACGCGGGTCCGGTGGTCGGGCCGTCGGGGCCGCCGCCGGATGCCCCGGGGGCGCCGGTGAGGTCGCTGAGGGAGCTGCGCGGCGGGGGCGGCGTCACCGGGCCGCGGCCGTCGGGACCGCCCGGTGCGGCGAAGCCGTTCTGCGGGCCGGGGCCGCTCTGCTGACCGGGGCCGTTCGGCGCGCCGGAACTCCCCGGGGGGGAGCCCTGGGCCGCAGCGGCGCCGGTGACGGCCAGACCCGCCCCGTTGGTCGAGGACTTACGGGGCGCGAACCAGTCGCTCGACGGCTTCCCGGCGGGCGCGTCCGCCGCGTCGGCCGGGGCGGGCCCGTCGAACGAGGCGACCGGCATGGCGGCCGTACGCTCGGCTTCCGCCTCGGGAACGGCCGGACCGCCGCCGGGCGGGCCCGCGGCGGCGGCCGGGGCGTCCGGCGCAGCGCCGTCGCCCTCGTTCGCCGGTTTGCGCATCACCACGGGCGGGATCGGCCGGGATCCGGGGATGTTGATCCGGATCCGGGTGGTGATGGTCGTCTCGGTCTTGGGCTCGGACTTGGCCCCGTCCGGCTTCGGCTCGCCGTCGGCACCGGCCGTCGCCCCGTCGGCGTACCGGCGGGTGCCGTACGGCGGGGTGCCCGAGGGGTACGCGGCTCCGCCGCGCCCCTGGGGCCCGGAGGACGAACTGTCAGTTTCACGACTCAAAGCAGGATCTCCCGGTTGGCTCCGCCGCCCGTTTCTTACGTATGTCCTTGTGCTCGGGCGGCTCGGCGGCGCGCACCACCATACTGGCCGTCGATGACACTCACCTCGCGACTGTGGAAAGCACACCGGTTCGGACCCGTCCGTCCCGGTGGCCTGCCGTACCGGCCGGTGACCGCCGCGAAACCCTTGCGGTGTACGGCTTCGGCCCGGTCGCTCCCCGTGCGGGAGCAAACCGCCTACCGGTGAACGGAGTCACGGCCCCCGCCCGGGGCGGGACCGGGGTGACCGGGACGATCCGGTTGACCGGACTCCGCCGGGGCCGGGTGGCCGTCCACCGTCCGCGGACGGTTCCGGGCACCGTACCGGCGCCACCGCCCTCTGGGGAACCCGTGGTCAGGGCCCGATCGGCCCGGTTTCCGCCCGGGCCGGTCGGACGCTCCCGCCCGGCCCGGCCGTTCGGCCCGTCAACGGTCAAGTCGCCCGGCGCCGTCGCCCGGTTGCGGCATCCGGCCGAGGGTGGCACACATCACAGCCACCGCCATCCCGCCGAGGATGAACACCAGCGGTCCGATCCCGGCGCCGAACATCGCGTCGCCCTCGGGCCGTCCGAGGCTCAGCAGTACGATCGCCACCAGCCAGCCGACCCCGGCGGCGCCGACCGCGAGCTGGGTGCCGAGAGCGCGCCGGGCGCCGTAGAAGAGCCCGGCGGAGCCCAGCAGGGCGAGCAGCAGCCCGGCGGGCACCCAGGCGGCCTGGACCAGGGATCCGGCGGCGCCCACGACGGCCCCGGCGACCAGCAGCAGGAGATATCCGGCGATCCGGCCCGGCTTCGGCCGCTGCGCCGTCCAGTCCCGGGCCATCCCCGCGCCGGGGGCGGTGCTCACGCGGACACCTCCGCCGAACCGGCGGCGGCCGACGGGCCCTGCGCGCCGGGGATCCCGGCGAAGAGGTCGTCCTCGCGCCGGCCGCGCGGTACGCCCGGCTCGCCGACCGCGAGCTGGTAGTACTCCGTGGCGAAGATCGGCTGCCCCAGATCGTTGGAGAGGGCGAAGAACGGCCCGTCGACCGCGATCTGGGTGGCGTGCGCCCGCATCGCGGCCGCCTTGCGGTCCGCGTACGCCGTGCCGTCGATCGCCGCGGTGATCTCGGCGTCGTCGACCACACCGGGGATGTCGTCCACGGCGGCGGTGCCGGGGAAGTCCGCCCCGGCGGACCGGAGCCGGGCGAAGCCCTCCTCGGCGACGGAGCGCGGCACCCGGGTCCAGTAGATCTTGTCGATGGTCCAGGGCTCCCCGAGGTCGCGCCGGAAGGCCCGTTCACCGGCGAGTTCGGCGGCGCGCATGGCGACCCGGTGGGCCTGGATGTGGTCGGGGTGCCCGTAGCCGCCCTGCGGGTCGTAGGTGACCATGACCTGCGGGCGGA
Organism: Streptomyces sp. NPDC020875; assembly: GCF_040641415.1. Taxonomy (NCBI): domain Bacteria; kingdom Bacillati; phylum Actinomycetota; class Actinomycetes; order Kitasatosporales; family Streptomycetaceae; genus Streptomyces; species Streptomyces sp. NPDC020875. Next base: position 100,285 of record NZ_JBFADP010000002.1, read on the forward strand.
CCGACCGGATGACCTCGACGAGATCGGGCGCGGCGTCGTCGACGGGGGTGTTCCAGAAGGCGCCCTCACGGCGGTTCTGGTCCAGGCCCATCATTCCGGAGTCCCGGTAGCGCCCCGGGCCGCCGAGGAAGCGGTGGTCGGTGACGCCCAGCTCCTTCATCGCCGCGGCCAGCTCGCCGATCCGGTGTTCGCCCAGGGTGTCGTCGCGGTCGGCCACGAGATGCGCGAGGTCGGGCGGGATGACCTCGCCCTCCTCGCCGAGGGTGCACGTCACCAGGGTGACCCGGGCGCCACCGGCCGCGTACCGCGCCATCGTGGCGCCGTTGGTGATCGACTCGTCGTCCGGATGCGCGTGCACCAGGAGCAGCCGACGGGTGGGAAGATCCTTCATGGACACAGCCTACGAGGCATGGCGGAGCCACGTGGCGGAACGTTGATGTCCCCCGGCCGCGGAAAATCGGTCCGCGGTCCGCCGGGGGTGTTCTGGGCGTCGTGTCGTGTGGGCCGGACGGCCGGCCGGGCACGGCGGGAACCGGCCGCGGGCGGCGGCCGGATTCCGGCCCGGGCCGGTCGGGGAGCGGGACGAACCCACGGCCGGAAGCGGTCGGAAGCGGTCGGAACGGTGAGAAGAAGTCGGAAGCGGTCGGAAAGGGCTCGGAAACAGGAAGGCCCCCGCACAGCGGCGGGAGCCGATCAGAACTTCAGGTCGCCGATCATGTCGCCCACGCTCGTGGTCAGATCGGTGATCGTCGGCTCGAAGGACGAGCTGGCGAGGAAGAAACCGAACAGAACGCAGACAACCGCGTGCCCGCCCTTGAGTCCGGATTTCCGGACCAGCAGGAAGACGACGATCGCCAGCAGCACCACCGCCGAAACTGAGAGTGCCACGGCGGTTCACCTCCACAGATATTCGGTCGGGACGGGCAGGTTGCACGCGCAGATGGTTCCTACCCATCTCGCGCTACGGATCATAACTATCCGTACTAACGCATCAGTCGGTGCACGGCAGCACACGGGGGCGCACACGGCTCGGGCGCGGTGGCACGAACACGGGACAACAGGGCTCCTCTCCTGGCCGGTTCGCCCTTGCCCAGGGGCTTTCCCCGGGCTTACGAAGCTAGTTGACGACGGCTTGCGGACAATTCTCGCGCGGTCTCCGAACGATCGGTGTCCGGAACCGACCGCGAGGGCGCGCTCCGGGCGCCCGACCTCGGCGACCACCCCACCACGGTAGAGCCGGAGAGCGCGTTCCGGGAACGCCCGGTGGCCGATCCCCGTGTTCCGTACGGAAGTTCGCAGGAGCAACCGCGCCCGGTGGAACCGGCCCCCGGGGAGGGGCGGCGGGCATCGCCGGCGCCGCGCTGGACGGCGCCGCCGAGTCGGCCGCCTTCGCCCGGTGCGGACGTTTGTTCACGGCGGAGCCGGTCACCGGACCGTCCGGGGAACTACCCGTTCGAGGGCCCGCGCCGCCGGGAGGGCCCGGACCCGCCTTCCGGGCGGGGTTCCGATCTGGCCGGAACTTTTCGCCGGAGGGGAGCGGGGGACGGTGGGCGGGAGTCGCCGGGGCGGCGCCGGGGGTTCCCCGGCGCGGACGACATCGGGGACGGAGCCGTACGAACGGTGGCAGACGGCCCGCGGGCCGCGCGACCCGCGAGACCACACAATCCACCCGGCGGAATCCGGCCCCCGGGGACATTGAACGGCCGGGACCACTCCAGGAGGCCCCGGCCGCATACGGCACCCGCACGGCCGTACGCACCGCAGCCTGCCGGGCCCGTATATCGGTCCCGCGACAACCACATTGCCCCTGTGTAAAAGAGCGTCACTCTTCCGGCGTATCACCGGGCCCGGGGCCGACCGGTCCCGGCGGGTCCGCCGCCGCGGAGCCGGAGCCGGGGCCATCGGAGTCCGGGCCGGGGTCCGGGTCCGGGTCCGACGGCGACCGCGGTACCACCCGCCGCTCCGCCGCGAAGTGACAGGCCGACGGATGGCGTACCGGCCCCTCCTCCACCAGCCGGAACTCCGCCGGGACCGCCAGCTCCGGCACCTCCAGCTCGCACCGCTCCCGCGCCTTCCAGCAGCGGGTACGGAACCGGCAGCCGGACGGGATGTGCGCCGGGGACGGCGGGTCGCCGCCGAGGATGATCCGCTCGCGGCGCTCGCGCGCCCCCGGGTCGGGTACGGGTACGGCGGAGAGCAGCGCCTGGGTGTACGGATGCGTGGGGTGGTCGTAGATCTCCTCATGGCGCCCCAGCTCCACCACCCGCCCCAGATACATCACGCCCACCCGGTCGGAGATATGCCGGACGATCGACAGGTCATGGGCGATGAAGACATAGCTGAGGCCGAACTCCCGCTGGAGCCGCCCCAGCAGATTGACCACCTGCGCCTGGATGGAGACGTCCAGCGCCGAGACCGGCTCGTCCGCGACGATGATCTCCGGCCGGAGCGCCAGACCGCGGGCGATGCCGATCCGCTGCCGCTGGCCGCCGCTGAACTGATGGGGGTAGCGGTTGACGAAGTCGGGGTCGAGCCCGACCACGTCGAGCAGTTCGCGGACCCGGGCCCGGCGGTCGCCCTTGGGCGCGGCCTCGGGGTGGATGTCGAAGGGTTCCCCGACGATGTCGCCGACGGTCATCCGGGGGTTCAAGGAGGTGTACGGGTCCTGGAAGACCATCTGGATATTCCGCCGGACGGCCTTGAGCGCCCGGCCGGAGAGCCGGGTGATGTCCTCCCCCCGGTAGCGGATCACCCCGGCGGTGGGGCGCTCCAGCTGGACCAGCATCCGGGCGAGGGTCGACTTGCCGCAGCCGGATTCGCCGACGATGCCGAGGGTCTCGCCGCCGTGGAGGTCGAGATCGACGCCGTCGACGGCCCGGACGGCGCCCACCTGCTTACGGAAGACGATGCCCCGGGTCAGGGGGTAGTGCTTGTGGAGGCCGCGGACCTCCAGCAGCGGTTCGGCGGTGGTCGCGGTGGCCGGTGGTACGGCGGTCGTCTCAGTCACGGCCCGTCGCCTCCTCGTCGTCCGTCCCGGCGGAGGCGCCGGGACCGGCCGGGGTGTCCCGCCCCGAGGAGGCGCCGGGACCGGCGGGGGATCCCGGTTCCGGCTCCGTACCGCCGGGTTCCGTACCCCCGCCCGGTCCCGGAGCCCCGCCCGGAGCGGGTCCGTCCGGTCCGGGGCCGCCCGCGCGCGGCGGGGCCCCCGCGCCCGCCAGCGCCTCCTGCCAGAAGTGGCACGCGCTGTGCCGCCCCTCCCCCGCCTCGTACAGCGGTGGCACGTCCGTCCGGCAGACCGGCCGGGCGAGCGGACACCGGGGGTGGAAGGCGCAACCGTCGGGGATCCGCTGCAGATTCGGCGGCAGCCCCTTGATCGCGTACAGCTCCCGCCCCTTCTGGTCGAGGCGCGGTACGGAGTCGAGGAGGCCGCGGGTGTAGGGGTGGGCGGGGGCCCGGTAGAGGTCGTGGACCGGGGCGGTCTCGACGATCCGGCCCGCGTACATCACGGCGATCCGGTCGGCGACGTCCGCGACCACCCCCAGGTCGTGGGTGATCAGGATCAGCCCCATGTCCAGTTCGTCCCGCAGTTCCGCCAGCAACTCCATGACCTGGGCCTGGACGGTGACGTCGAGGGCGGTGGTGGGTTCGTCGGCGATGATCAGGGCGGGTTCGAGGGAGAGCGCCATCGCGATCATGATCCGCTGGCGCATACCGCCGGAGAACTGGTGCGGATAGTCGCCGACGCGCTGGGCGGCGGCCGGGATGCCGACCCGTTCCATCAGTTCGACGGCCTTGGCTCGGGCCTCCTTCCGCTTCATCCCCCGGTGCACGGTGTACATCTCGCCGAGCTGGGCGCCGACGCTGAGTACGGGGTTGAGGGCGGAGAGCGCGTCCTGGAAGATCATCGCGATCTGCGCGCCGCGTACGGCCCGCCGCTCCTCCTCCTTCAGCGTCAGCAGATCACGGCCGCGGAAGAGGACCTGGCCGCCCGAGATCCGGCCGGGCGGGGTGTCGAGGATGCCCATCACGGCCTGGGCGGTGACGGACTTGCCGGAGCCGGACTCGCCGAGCACGGCGAGCGTCTCGCCCTCGGCGACGGCGTAGCTGACCCCGTTGACGGCCTTGGCGACCCCGTCGCGGGTACGGAACTCGACCTGGAGATCGCGGACTTCGAGCAGCATCCCGGGGTTCCTCCTCAGCGCAGCTTGGGGTCGAGGGCGTCGCGGACCGCGTCGCCGAGCATGATGAACGCCAGAACGGTGATCGCCAGCGCCCCGGCGGGCCAGAGCAGCATGTGCGGGGCGTTGCGGATGTAGGGCGAGGCGGCGGAGATGTCGATGCCCCAGGAGACGGTCGGGGGTTTGAGGCCGACGCCGAGGTAGGAGAGGGTCGCCTCCAGGGAGATGTACGTACCCAGGGCGATGGTGGCGACGACGATCACGGGCGCGACGGCGTTGGGCGCGATATGGCGGAGCAGCATCCGGGTGTTGGAGGCACCGAGGGCGCGGGCGGCCTGGACGTAGTCGTTCTGTTTGGTGGTGATCACGGAGCCGCGGGCGATCCGGGAGACCTGGGGCCAGCCGAGCAGGATCATGAAGCCGATCACGGGCCAGACGGTGTTGCTGGTCACGACGGAGAGCAGGACCAGGCCGCCGAGGATGACCGGGATGGCGAAGAAGATGTCGGTGACCCGGGAGAGCACGGCGTCGCCCGCGCCGCCGAAGAATCCGGCGAGTCCGCCGAGCGCGGAGCCGAGGAGGGCGACCCCGAGGGTGGCGCAGACGCCGACGGTGACGGAGGCCCGGGCGCCGTACACGGTCCGGGTGTAGACGTCGCAGCCCTGGCCGTCGAAGCCGAAGGGGTGGCCCGGCTGGGAGCCCTCCTGCGATTTGGCGAGATCGCAGTCGAGCGGGTTGCCGGAGGCGATGGCCTGCGGCCAGATCGCGATCACCACCAGGAAGAGGATGATCAGGCCGGAGACGATGAAGACGGGGTTGCGGCGCAGATCGCGCCAGGCGTCGGAGCGGAGGCTGCGGGGTCTGGCGGCCGGTCCGGTGCCGCCGGGCGGTCCTTCGGGCGGCTTCTCCAGGGTGGCGCCCTCGGCGGTGGCGAGGTCCATGGGGCCGCCCGCGCCGGTGGGCGCGATGGCCGCGTCGGCGATGCCGTCGGGGTCGTACTGCGGCTCAGGCATAGCGGATCCTCGGGTCGAGTACGGCGTACAGGAGGTCGACGAGCAGGTTGGCCAGCAGGAAGACCAGGACCAGGACGGTCACGAAGCCGACGACGGTCTGGGTGTTCTGGCGGACGATGCCCTGGTAGAGCTGATAGCCGACGCCGTGGATGTTGAAGATCCGCTCGGTGACGATGGCGCCGCCCATCAGCGCGCCGATGTCGGTGCCGATGAAGGTGACGACGGGGATCAGGGAGTTGCGGAGCAGATGGCGGGTGACCACCCGGCGGCGCGGCAGGCCCTTGGCGCGGGCGGTGCGGACGTAGTCGGCGCGGGCGTTCTCGGCGATCGAGGTCCGGGTGAGGCGGGTGACGTACGCCAGGGAGACGGAGGCGAGCACCAGACCGGGGACGATCAGTTCGTCGAGGGGGGCGGCGGGTGAGACGGCGGGTTTGATGATGCCCCACTGGACGCCGAGGAGGAGCTGGAGCAGCAGTCCGGTGACGAAGGTGGGGACGGAGATCACGACCAGGGTGAGCAGCAGGACGCCGGTGTCGACGGGGCGGCCTCGGCGGAGTCCGGTGAGGACGCCGAGGGTGATGCCGATGACGATCTCGAAGCAGATGGCGACCAGGGTGAGCCGGATGGTGACGGGGAAGGCGGCGGCCATCAGCTCGGTGACGGGCTGTCCGTTGAAGGCGGTGCCGAAGTCGCCCCGGAAGACGTCGCCCATATAGCTGAGGTACTGCTGCCACAGGGGCTTGTCGAGGCCGTACTCGGCGCGGAGCTGGGCGGTGGTGGCGGGGTCGCACTGGATCTGTCCGCAGAGTCCGGCGATGGGGTCGCCCATCACATTGACCATGAGGAAGATCAGCAGGGTGGCGCCGAAGAAGACCGGGATCATCTGGAGCAGACGCCGGATCACATAACGTCCCATGGGGGCTCCCGAAGGCGGCCGTCAGGCGACCTTGATCTCGTTGTAGACCGGGACACTGAAGGGGTTGAGGGCGACGTTCGAGATGCGGGGCGCGTATCCGGCGCTGCCGTTCTGGTACCAGAGGGGGATGGCCGCCATCTCGTCCCGTACCACCTCCTCCGCCTGCTGGAAGGTGCGGACGGCGGTCGCGGTGTCGGATTCGGCGTTGGCGCGGTCCACCAGCGAGTCGAAGGTCTCGTTGCTCCACTTGCCGTCGTTGGAGGAGGCGCCGGTGTAGTAGAGGGGCTGGAGGAAGTTCTGGATCAGGGGGTAGTCCATCTGCCAGCCGGCCCGGAAGGGGCCGCTCATCTTGGACTGGGTGACCTGGTTGCGGAAGTCGGCGAAGGTGCCGATGGGGTTGCCGACACAGGCGCGGTCGTTCCGCAGGGCGTTGTTGATGCTGTTGCAGACGGCGTCGACCCACTCCTTGTGGGAGCCGGTGTCGGAGTTGTACGAGATCTTCATGGTGCCGCCGGGGATGCCGCCGCCCTCCTCGACGAGCCGGCGGGCACGGGCGGGGTCGTAGACGCAGGCGTCGCCGCAGAGGGTCTCGTCGAAGCCGCCTTCGACCCCGAGGACGGGGGACGTCCAGTCCTTGGCGGGGGTTCTGGTGTTACGGAAGATCCGGGCGGTGATGGAGTCCCGGTTGATGGCCTTGGAGAGCCCGGTACGGAGCTTGTTGCCGTCCGGGGTGTTCCAGCGGCGGTCGTAGAACGGGAAGCCGAGGGTCTGGATGATGCCCGCCGGGGTGTTGATGTAGCGGTCGCCGAGGTCCTTCCTCACATTTCTGAGCTGGGAGGCGGGGACGTCGTCCACGAGGTCGAGGTTTCCGGCGACGAGATCGGTGTAGGCGGTGTTGTTGTCGGTGTAGACCCGCAGGTCGACGCCGCCGTTGAGGGCCCGGTCGGGGCCGGGGTAGCCGTCCCAGCGGCGGAGGGACATCTGGGAGCCGCGGACATAGGCGTGGACGGCGTACGGGCCGTTGCCGACGGGTTTGGCGAGCCAGTCCGCGTGGTCGTCGAAGAAGGTCCTGGGCAGGGGCGCGAAGGCGGCGTAGCCGAGGGTGTCGGGCCAGGTGGAGAACTTCTGGCTGAGCTTCACGGTGAAGGTCAGCTCGCCGGTGATCTTGAGCCCGGAGAGGGTGGTGGCGGTGGGTTCGCCGCTCTCGGGGTGGGTTTTGTCGTACCCCTCGATATAGCCGAAGAAGTACGCGTTCTTCTGGCTGTTCTTGAGGTAGGCGCCGTAGTTCCAGGCGTCGACGAAGGAGCGGGCGGTGACCTTCTCGCCGTTGCTGAAGGTCCAGCCGTCCTTGACCGTGACGGCGAAGTTCACGGAGTCGGTGGTGTCGATCCGCTCGGCGAGCATGTTCAGTGCCTCGCCGGTCCTGGGGTCGTACCGCTTGAGCCCCCGGAAGAGCATGTCGAGGACCTTGCCGCCCTGGACCTCGTTGGTGTTGGCGGGCTCCAGCGGGTTCTGGGGGTCGCCCCAGGAGGAGCTGACGATGCCGTCCGGGCCGCTGCCGCCGCTGGAGACTCCCCCGCCGCACGCGGTCAGGGCGGTCGCCGCCAGGACGGCGGCGAGGGCTCCGCCCACGGCCTTGAGGGCGTGCGTGGCTCCCCGCATCCGGTGCCTCCTCGGTCCTGAGCCGGCCGACTCCCACTCAGGACCGAATATCCCCGCAAATGGGGTAATGCACCTGTTTACTCACCTCAATGGGGGACTTCCCGCGCCACCACCGGGTCCGGGCCGCTCCGGACGGCACCCCCGCCCGCCGCCCGTCGCGCCCCCGCCGCGGCCCGTGGCCACGGCACCGGCCGCCTACGGGGTCGGGACGCCCACACCCGCCGGAGCGCCCGCCACCGGGGCCGGTACGACCGGGAGGACCGCCTCCCAGGTGTCGACCGCGTAGTGCCGGGTCATGTCATGGGCCTCGTAGAGCCGGGGCGCGCCGGTCGCGTTGGCGGTGTCCACCCCGAGACCGATCACATCGCGGCCCAGACCGGCGTAGACGCCGAAGGCATGGCTCAGCAGAAAGCCGCCCAGGCCCCGGCGGCGGCCCCGCTCCAGCACGCCCAGCGCGTTGATCCAGCCGTGGGCCGCCCGGTGATTGCCGGTGACCATCGCGGCGACATCGCCCTCGCCCTCGACGCTCGCGATCCACACCAGATCCCAGTCGATCAGCTCACCGAGGTCGGCGAGCCATTTCTCGTACGACTTGGGCTGGAAGTCGAAGTGGTCGGCGAAGGACTCCTGGAGCAGGGCATGGGCCTGCCGCCGGTCGGCCTCGTCCCGTACGGTCCGCAGGGTCACCCCGGGCGGCGGCGCGGGCACCCGGTCGGCCGCGGCGTCCAGCGGGCGGGTCAGGACGTGGTACCGGCGTACGACCCGCCAGCCGCGACCGGTCAGCAGGGCCGTGTCGAGCGTCGGCTCGATATTCAGATGGAGGTGGACCACGGCCCGGTCGGCGCCGTTCGCGGCGGCCTTGGCCCGGGCCCGCTCCTCCATCAGCCCCAGCACCACGGCGGCGGCTTCCTGATGCGCCGGGAGGACGTACTGGTCCATATCGATACGGTCGGCGCCCGAGTCGTCCCAGAGCAGTCCGTAGACCACCAGTTCGTCGCCGTGGAAGCCGACCCAGGAATTGTTCGGCAGATCGGCCTCGGGGTGGTCGAGATCGGCCCGCACGGAGACGAGATCGGTCTCGGGCCGGCCGATCTCGATCACATCGACGGCGTTCAGCAGAGCACAGATGGCTTCCGCGTCCTCGGGCAGCGCGGGGCGCACGGCAAAGGCGGTCATACCCTCACTCTGGGCCGCCGGGCCCGGCCGCCGCAACGCGTTTTCGCCGCGCCGGGCCGGGGCCGGGCGGGGTCCGGTACGACGACGGCCCCGGGACGCGCTGCGCGTCCCGGGGCCGTCGTCGTACCGGCGTACCTACTTCTTCTCCGGCTTTCCGCCGGACGTCTCCTCGTCGCTCTCCAGCGCGGCCAGCGCCGGGTCGAGCACGATGTCCTCGGCCCGCGCCTCGGTCGACGGGTCCTCGGGGAAGTGGCAGGCGGTCAGATGACCCTCGTCGTTCCCGGAGAGCCGCACCAGCGGCGGCTCCTCGGTCGCGCACTTGTCCTGCGCCTTCCAGCAGCGGGTCCGGAAGCGGCAGCCGGACGGCGGCATGATCGGCGAGGGCACATCGCCGGAGAGGCGGATGCGCTCCTTGTCGTTGCTGTCCATGTCGGGCTCCGGCACGGCCGACAGCAGGGCGTGGGTGTACGGGTGCCGGGGCCGGTTGTAGAGGGAGTCGCGGTCCGCGACCTCCACCACCTTGCCCAGGTACATCACCGCGACGCGCTGCGAGAAGTGCCGGACCACGGCCAGGTCGTGGGCGATGAAGAGGAAGGCGATCCCCATCTCGTCCTGGACCTTCTGGAGCAGATTGACGACCTGCGCCTGGATCGACACGTCCAGCGCCGAGACCGGCTCGTCCGCGACGATCAGCTTCGGCTGGAGCGCCAGCGCCCGGGCGACACCGATCCGCTGCCGCTGACCGCCGGAGAACTCGTGCGGGAAGCGGTTGAAGTGCTCGGGGTTGAGACCCACGACCTCCAGCAGCTCACGGACCTTGTTGTCCCGGCCGCCGGGCGGGTTGATCCCGTTGACCTCCATCGGGCTCTTGATGATGGAGCCGACGGTCTGCCGGGGGTTCAGCGACGAATACGGGTCCTGGAAGATCATCTGGATCTCGGACCGGATCGGCGCCAGTTGCTTGCGGCCGGCGTGGGCGATGTCCTGGCCCTGGTAGACGATCTTGCCCTCGGTCGGCTCCAGCAGCCGGGTGACCAGTCGGCCGGTGGTGGACTTGCCACAGCCGGACTCGCCGACGAGCCCCAGGGCCTCGCCCTGGTACATCGTCAGATCGATGCCGTCGACGGCCCGTACGGCGCCGACCTTCCGCTTGAAGGGGAACCCCCCGTAGATCGGGAAGTGCATCTTCAGACCCTCGACGGAGAGCAGCGGCTCACCGCCTCGGCCTCCGTCGGTCGAACCCTGCTGCTTCGGCAGAGTGACGTTCTCGCTCATGTCTCTGCGTCTCCCTAGCCCAGCCGGGGCTTGATCTGATCGATGAAGATGGACTGCCTCTGCCCGTCCGACAGATGACACGCCGCGGCCCGTCCGGCGGGAAGCGCCGGGCGCTCGGCCGAGCACAGACCGCCGTCCACCTGGTGCTTGAAGGCGCACCGGGGGTTGAAGGGGCAGCCGGACGGCGGATTGAGCAGACTGGGCGGAGAGCCGGGGATCGGCATGAGCGCCTCGTTGACGTCGCTGCTGAGCCTCGGCATCGAGCTGAGCAGACCCCAGGTGTAGGGGTGGCGGGGCGTCCGCAGGACTTCCTCGACGCTGCCTCGCTCGACGGCCCGGCCCGCGTACATCACCAGCAGGTCGTCGGCCATATTGGCGATGACGCCCAGGTCGTGGGTGATGAAGATGATCGCGGAGCCGAACTCCTGCTGGAGGTCCTTGAGCAGATCGAGGATCTGGGCCTGGACGGTCACGTCGAGGGCCGTGGTCGGCTCGTCGGCGATCAGCAGGTCCGGGTCGCAGATCAGCGCCATGGCGATCATCGCCCGCTGGCGCATACCGCCGGAGAACTGGTGCGGGTAGTCGTTGAAGCGGGTCGCGGGCTGCGGGATGCCGACCTTGGCGAGCATCTCGATGGCCCGGGCCTTCGCCTCCTTCTTGGAGGCGCCGGTGTGCTTCATGTACGGCTCGGCGATCTGCCGGCCCACCGTGTAGTACGGCGAGAGCGCCGTCAGCGGGTCCTGGAAGATCATCGCGACCTTGTTGCCGCGAAGCTTCTCCAGCTCCTTCTCGGGGGCGCCGATCAGCTCCTGGCCGTCCAGGTGGATCTCGCCGTCGATGGCGGTGGTCTTCTTGCTGTGCAGGCCGAGGACCGTCAGGTTGGTGACGGACTTCCCGGAACCCGATTCGCCGACGATGCCGAGCGTCTTGCCGCGCTCGACGTCGAAGGAGAGCCCGTCGACGGCCTTGACGATGCCGTCCTCGGTGGAGAACCGCACCCGCAGGTCGCGCACCGAGAGGAAGGCGTCCGGTCCGGTCGGGGCCGGGGTCCCCTCGGTCTTGGTCAGAGTGGTCACGGTCGTTCTCCTAGGCGAGGCGCACGCGCGGGTCGATGTAGGCGTAGGCGATGTCCACGATGATGTTCAGGATCAGGATGAAGAACGCCCCGAACAGCATGATGCCCATGGTCATCGGCAGGTCCTTGGACAGCGACGATGTCACCGCGAGCCGGCCGACACCGGCCAGGTCGAAGGTGAACTCGGTGACCACGGCGCCGGTCAGCAGTGCGGAGAGGTCCATGCCCAGGATCGTGACGATCGGCGTGAGCGAGCCTCGCCAGGCGTAGCGGAAGAAGACGTAGCGCTGGCGCATGCCCTTGGCGCGCGCGGTGCGGACGTGCTCCTCCTGAAGCTGCTCGATCATGGTCGAGCGCGCCATACGCGTGTACTGCGCGGTGAAGATGGTCGCCATCACGGCCCACGGAATGAGCATTCCGGTGAACCAGGCGGCAGGGTCCTCGGCGGGCGAGATGTACTTCGGAAACGCCATCCAGCCGGTGCTGAAGACGAAGATGCCGAGGACGATCGGGCCGAGGAAGTAGATCTGGAAGGAGCTGAGCACCATCGAGGCGCCACTGACGAACTTGTCGACCGGGGTGCCGCGCTTCCAGGCGGCCAGCATGCCCGAGCCCAGGCCCAGGACCAGGAAGACGACCAGGCCGCCGAGGGTGAGCGAGAGGGTCAGCGGGAAACGGTCGAGGATCGACTCCCAGACGAAGTCGCCCGAGTCGAAGGAGACCCCGAGGCACGGCGCAGGGCAGTGGCCGACCGCGAAGTCGCGTCCGGTCACGATGCCACCCATGAACTCCCAGAACTGGGCGGTGATGGGCTTGTCGAGGCCGAGGTTCTCGCGGATGATCGCGATGTTCTCCGGCGTGCAGGTCTTTCCGCAGGCGAGTTCGGCGAAGTCCTGAGGGATTGTGTAGAACAGGAAGAACGTGAACGCGCCGATCAAGAACATGATCAGGGCGGCGCCGGTCAACCTGCGGATGAGGAACTGAAGCATCGCGGGAGGCTGCTCTCTTCGAAGGCGGCGGGGGTGAGACGTGGCCCGTGGGGGCGCGCTCCGCCTGGCGCGCGCCCCCATGGGATCAACCGTGAACCGGGGTCAGCGAACCGGTCTTACGGGTTCTTCAGGAACAGGTTGTTGATGTCGATGTAGCTCGCCTCGGTGTCGTACCGCAGACCACCGATGTTGGAACCGGAGAGCTGGATGTGCTTGGCGTAGTACACCGGGGCGGCCGGGTTGATCTGCTCGACGATCCGCTTGTGGACCTTCTCCCACTCAGCCGCGGCCTCGCTCGGCGGAAGCGCCAGGGCCTTCTTGATACCCGCGTTGACCTCGGGGTCGTTGATGTGCGAGTAGTTCGAGCCGCCGTCGGAGACCTTGGTGCCGTCGTAGACGGGGGTGATCACGGTGGAGGCGGACGGCCAGTCCTGACCCCAACCGGTCATGTACAGGTCGTACGGGTTCTTGACCTTGCCGATCTGCTCGTAGAAGGTCGCCCGGTCGATCTCCTTGGCCTGGACGTCGAAGCCCAGCTTGCCGAGGGTCTCCTTGACGATCAGCATCTGCTTCTGACCGCGCGGCGAGTTGGAGTAGGCGTAGGTGAGCTTGGTGCCGCTCTTGACGCCGGCCTCCGCGAGGAGCTTCTTGGCCGTCGCCAGGTCACCGTTCGGCTTCTTGCCCTTGCCGAACGGGTCGTAGTTCGGGTCGTAGCCCGGGAGCGTCGGGCCCATCAGACCGCCGGCCAGCTCGCCACCGTAGCTACCGCCGTCGGCGCCGATCATCCGCTTGCTGGGCAGCGCGTGCGTGATCGCGTCCCGGACCTTCTTGTCCTTGACGACCGCGGAGTCGAGGTTGAAGGTCATCTGCCAGACGTAGGGCTGGTAGCCCATCACCGAGCGGGCCTTGACCTCGGGCTTGCTGACGACCTCCTTGATCATGGCGCCGTCGACCGAGTCGGTGAACTGGATGGCGTTCTTGGCCTCGCCCTGGTCGGCGATCAGACGCTTGGTCTGGCTCGCCTGGTCGACCGTGAGGTTGAAGTTGAAGCCGTCCGGGTACTGGTGCCGGACCGAGTCGGTCTTCGGGTCCCAGTGGGTGTTCTTGACCAGCTTGAGCGACTTGCCCGACTTGAACTCGGCGATCTTGTACGGACCGACCGCGACCGGGGCCTTGTCGTACTTCTCCTTGGTGTCGCCCTTCTTGGGGACGATGGAGTAGCCGGGCATGGCCAGCGCCTGCGGCAGGTCACCCTGCGCGGTCTGGAACTTGAAGACGATGGTCTTCGCGTCCGGGGTGGCCAGCACGGTGTCCGGCAGGCTCTTGCCCGTGTACGGACCGTCCGGCAGCGCCTTGCGGTAGTCGTCGCCCGAGAGCCAGTTCTGGATGTAGGTCGGGCCGTCGAAGATGAACTTCGCGTACAGCCGCTCGATGGTGTGGCGGACGTCGGCCGAGGTGATCGGGTTGCCGTTGGCGTCCTTGATGCCGTCCTTCAGCGTGTACGTCCAGGTCTTGCCGCCGTCCGACATCTTGCCCGCGTCGGTCGCGAGGTCGCCGACGACGGTCAGGTTGCCGTTGGCGTCCTCCTTCCAGTTGGTCAGACCGCGGTGGATGAGGTTGGACAGCTGCCCGGCGTCGCTCACATAGATCTGGCCCGGGTCCATGTGGCTGATGTTGGACTGCATGTAGACATTGATGAACCCGCCGGGCTTGGCGCCCGGAACCTCGGCGGCGGGGCCGGTGGAGCCCGCGGCGTCGGCGTACTCGACCGCCTTGGACTGAGCCGCAGCGTCCTTCTTGGACTTGGACTCGTCCTTGGTCTTGCCGTCGTTGCTGGAGCAGCCGGTGAGCGCCAGGGAACCGACGACAGCTGCGGCGGCTATGACGCGCACGGGACGTGAGCGAAGTGGCTTCATGATGCTTGATGCACCTACCTGTCCGTTGTCATTCATCAAGTGCTGCCTGCCGTCCGGTTGCCCGGCGCGGGGGCGGCAGCGGCCCCCGCCCTGGGACGTCACCGTCCGGTCTTGGGGTCGAACGCGTCTCGTACCGAGTCGCCGAGGAGGTTGAACGCGAGGATGAAGACCACCATCGCGACGCCGGGGAAGAACATGAACGCGGGGTTCTGCTCGTAGTTCTCGGCGCCGATGGCGAACATCCGGCCCCAGTCGGGGGTCGGCTCCACGAAGCCGACACCGACATAGGAGAGGAACGCGATGGTCAGGATCGAGCTGGGCAGCATGTAGGTGCCCTGCACCAGGATCGGGGTCACGATGTTCGGCAGGATCTCCTTGCGGACGATCCGCCAGCGCGAGGCTCCGGAGACCTTGGCGGCCTCGACGAACTCCCGCTCCCGCAGCGAGAGGACGGAGCTGCGCACCAGACGGGCCAGACCCATCCAGCCGAGGAACCACATCACCAGGATGATCGCCACGGCCCGCAGATAGGTGGGCGTCTCGTCCTTCGGGGAGACGAACATCGCGGTCACGACCGGCATGAAGGCGATGAAGAACAGCTGCTGCGGGAAGGCCAGGAAGAAGTCGGTGATCCGGCTGAGCCAGTAGTCGACCTTGCCGCCGAAGTACCCGGCCACCATGCCGATGACCACACCGGTGATCACCATCAGGGTGGTGATCACCAGCGCCATGTAGAGGGAGGTACGGATGCCGTAGAGCAGCATCGTGAACACATCACGGCCCACGTCGGGCTCGACCCCGAACCAGAACTCCCCGGAGACACCGCCGAAGGTGCCGATCGGCATGGAGAAGTCGTCGAGGATGTCCTCGTACCCCTCCTCGCCCGGGTAGAGCGTGTACGGGTCCTTGCCGTACAGCGAGGAGATCACCGGCGCCAGTGCGGAGATAACGAAGAACGCGATCACCACGATGGCGGAGACCACACCGGTGCGGTCGCGCTTGAAGCGCGCCCACATCAGCTGGCCGGGCGAACGGCCGGTCACGGCGTCGCCTGCGGCGGCCTTCTCGGTCGCGGTGTTCTTGTCCAAGGCGACGGAGGAGTCAGCGCCCTCAGTCTCGATTGGACTGGTCATGATGTGTCCATTCACGGGTGTC
The DNA here is from genome assembly GCF_040641415.1 of Streptomyces sp. NPDC020875. Classification (NCBI taxonomy): domain Bacteria; kingdom Bacillati; phylum Actinomycetota; class Actinomycetes; order Kitasatosporales; family Streptomycetaceae; genus Streptomyces; species Streptomyces sp. NPDC020875. The sequence goes on from NZ_JBFADP010000002.1 coordinate 115,640, forward strand.
GGGTGACCCGCGTTCCTGCGCACGGCGGTCCGGACGGCCGAGTGGATGTACTCGTACCGTCACGGCCTCCGGTCGACGATCCCCGCTTGCCGGCCGCCTCCCGTCTCACGGGTACGGCCGGTTCACCATCCGCCTACGGGCTAGCCGTGGGCAAAACAGCAGCAATGGATGTCTATAGGGATTGATCCCACCCTCATCAGGAGCGCGAGCCGAGCGGTTGACCGGGGCTCAGAGTCGCTGTCCGCCGCCGGGGGCGGCGCGATGGGATGGAATGCGCTGGAAACCGGTCGCCCATACCGTCTGCGACGACCCGACCCCGCTGGCGCTCGTGGCACCGCGCATGGGTTCCTCCTCATGAGTCCACGTGTTCACTGCAAGGCTGGGCGCAGTACACCCGCCGACACCCCTGACGGCGAAGAGCTGCACCCCGTGTGCTCGTGAGTCGGCGCTCCCCACAGCGCATGACCCGTTGACCCGAGCTCAGTGAAGCCAACTATTGGGTAAGTTCGCGCCGTAAACCACACTTAAAGCATCTCGTTTTGGCAACATCAGCGGGGGCCGGAGGCTCAGAATCCGGACAAAGTGATCGCAGACAGACACCCCCGAAACGGACTGTTAATACAGGTTTCCGGTGAGCTACGCCCGATAGTCGGACATTCGCCATCCGAAAACCCGTTGACGAACAGCCTCCGGGACCGCTCCAATCCCGGAGCCTTCCACCCTCGCGCGAGACGCAAACGGCTCGGGCCGTCCCAACCTGGGGGACCGCCCGAGCCGTTCCGGTTCGTGCTTTATGTCTTATTGCTCACATCGGGCCGGGCGGGCTCGGCGGAGCACTGCTCCGTCCGGCCTCCGGCCGTCACCGCCCGCCGCGAGGACGGGCGGAGCCGGGTCAGCCGTGCTTGGCGCGCGAGGCCGCGCGGGCGCGCTCCCGGGCGTCCAGGTTCACCTTGCGGATCCGGACCGACTCCGGGGTCACCTCGACGCACTCGTCGTCGCGGCAGAACTCCAGCGACTGCTCCAGGGAGAGCTTGCGCGGCGGAACGATCGCCTCGAAGGAGTCGGCCGAGGAGGAGCGCATGTTGGTGAGCTTCTTCTCCTTGGTGATGTTGACGTCCATGTCGTCGGAGCGGGAGTTCTCCCCGACGATCATGCCCTCGTACACCTCGGTACCCGGCTCCACGAAGAGGACGCCGCGCTCCTGGAGGTTGGTCATCGCGAAGGCCGTCACGGCGCCCGAGCGGTCGGCCACCAGCGAACCGTTGTTACGGGTCGTGAGCGTGCCGAACCAGGGCTCGTGGCCCTCGTGGATGGAGTGGGCGATTCCGGTGCCGCGGGTGTTGGTGAGGAACTCGGTACGGAATCCGATCAGGCCGCGGGACGGCACCACGAACTCCATCCGCACCCAGCCCGAGCCGTGGTTGGACATGTTGTCCATCCGGCCCTTGCGGACGCCCATGAGCTGGGTGACCGCGCCCATGTGCTCCTCGGGCACGTCGATCGTCATACGCTCGACGGGCTCGTGGACCTTGCCGTCGACCTCCTTGGTGACGACCTGGGGCTTGCCGATGGTCAGCTCGAAGCCCTCCCGGCGCATCTGCTCGACCAGGATCGCCAGCGCCAGCTCACCGCGGCCCTGGACCTCCCAGGCGTCGGGGCGCTCGGTGTCGAGGACCCGGAGCGAGACGTTACCGACCAGCTCGCGGTCGAGACGGTCCTTGACCTGGCGCGCGGTGACCTTGCGGTCCTTGACCGCGGCCTTGTTGTCGGCACCCTTGCCGGTACCGCCACGGCCGACGAGCGGCGAGGTGTTCGTACCGACCGTCATGGAGATCGCCGGCTCGTCGACCGTGATCAGCGGCAGCGCGACCGGGTTCTCCGGGTCGGCGAGGGTCTCGCCGATCATGATGTCGGGGATACCGGCGACCGCGCAGATGTCACCGGGGCCCGCCACCTCGGCGGGCTTGCGGGTCAGCGCCTCGGTCATCATCAGCTCGCTGATGCGGACATTGGAGACGGAGCCGTCGCGCTTGATCCACGCCACGTTCTGCCCCTTGCGCAGCTCACCCTGCTCGACCCGGAGCAGGGCGATCCGGCCGAGGAAGTTGTCCGCGTCGAGGTTGGTGACATGGGCCTGCAGCGGGGCCTCGGAGTCGAACTCGGGGGCCGGGACGTACTCCAGCAGGGTGGAGAAGAAGGGCTCCAGGCTGTCGCTGTCGGCGGGGACGGTACCGTCGGCGGGCTTGGTGAGGGACGCGACGCCGTCCCGGGCGCAGGCGTAGACAATCGGGAACTCGATCTGGTCCTCGTCGGCGTCGAGGTCCAGGAAGAGGTCGTAGGTCTCGTTGACGACCTCGTCGATCCGGGAGTCCGGGCGGTCCGTCTTGTTGATACAGAGGATCACCGGCATCCGGGCCTGGAGGGCCTTGCGGAGCACGAACCGGGTCTGCGGCAGCGGCCCCTCGGAGGCGTCCACCAGCAGCACGACCGCGTCGACCATGGAGAGGCCGCGCTCGACCTCACCACCGAAGTCGGCGTGACCGGGGGTGTCGATGATGTTGATCGTGACGGGGGCGCCGCCTGCCTTCGGGTGGTACTTGACCGCCGTGTTCTTGGCGAGGATCGTGATGCCCTTCTCACGCTCCAGGTCGTTCGAGTCCATCACCCGGTCGTCGACCTGCTGGTGGGCGGCGAAGGCGCCTGCCTGCTTCAGCATGGCGTCGACCAAGGTGGTCTTGCCGTGGTCGACGTGGGCGACGATGGCGACGTTACGGATGTCGTGGCGGGTGGGCATGCTGGCTGGCGCTTCTCTCGATCGTGGGATGCGGCGTTCGTGAGGGGCGGTGTCTTCCTCATGCGCCCCGCCGGGGCTGACGCGCCACGGCTGACCTCTATGGTACGGGGCCCCGGGATTCGGGGCCTCCTGGTCCACCGGCCGGGCACCGCGAGGAGGCGCGGAGCGGGGCCGTACGAAGCCCGCGGTGGAGGAATCCGGGGGCGCGCGCGGTCGTCGGAAGCGGTGGATCTGCGGACGTACGGGGCACCGGGCCGGGCCTTCGGGGGCCGCGACCGGGCCCGGTGGGGGCGGTGGGACATCGGCGGCCCGGCACGTATGGGGCGCGCCGGGCGGCCAGAACCTGGGTCGAAGAGGCCGGTGACGATCATGCCCATGGCGGTCGGCGGCGGGCAAGGTCATTTGAGGCACTTCTGAGGTACCCCGAGGTCAAGCGGCCCTTACCCTCGGTTACACCTCTGAATGGTGACAGTCCCGGGGCAGGACCCTCCGGCCCTGCCCCGGGACTGTCACCGGCGCGCTCTCTCCGTTCGGCGCCGACTACTCGGTACCGCTTTCATCGGTGCTCTCTGCGTCCTCTGTGTTTTCTGTGTCTTCTGCGTCACCGGACGCGCTCGGCGACGGGCTGGGCAGGACCGGCGCGGGTCCGGCCTTGGCCGCGGCGGCCGGGGTGAAGCCGATGTCCTGGAGCCGGGGGGTCGCGAAGCCGAAGGCACCCGCGTTGAGCACCGTCGGCCGGACCGCGACCAGCTCGGGCCGCTGATAGAGGGGGATCGAACCGGCCGCCGCCCAGATCCTGGCATCGGCCCGGCGCACCAGGTCACGGGCCTCGTCCTGGTCCAGTTCGGCCACGGCCTGGTCGAAGAGCTGGTCGATGTAGTCGGTACCGACCCGGGTGTAGTTCTGCTCCACCAGCAGGGAACCATCGCTGGCGGGCTCCGGCTTGGCGAAGATGGGACGGGCGTCGGTCGCCGGATAGGCGGTCGCGGGCCAGGAGTAGAGCGCCAGATCGTACTGGCCGGAGGCGATGTGGTCCTTGAAGTAGCTCTCGTCCGCGACCTTGGTGATCTCGGTCCGGACGCCGATCCGCTTCAGCATCCCGGAGATCTTCTCCCCCACGGCCCGCAGGGACTCGGAACCGGGTCCGGAGGGCAGCACGAACCGCAGGGTGAGCGGCTTGCCGTCCTTGCCGAGACTGCCGCCCGCGGCCACCGGCGCGGCGGTGCCCGCCGGGGCGTAGGCGCCGGTGACTCCGCGCCCGGTGTCCTTCGCGTCCTCGCCCTTCCCGGCACCGCCGGTGTCGGTGTCGGTGTCGGTCACCAGCCCGGCCCGGCGCTGGAGCGACAGGTCCTCGAAGGTGACGGGTGCCGGGGCGAGGACCCGGGTACTTCCGCCCGACTTCTCGTCGCCGACGATGTAGAGCCCGTCCTTGGTGGGGGTGTCCCGGCCGGAGGCCGGGATCGTGACCTCGGCCTGCCGGGCGCTCCGTGCGGGGTTCTTCCCGTCCGACCCGCCGTCCTCGGAGGGTGAGGGGGCCGGTGAGCCGCTCGCCCCGGCCTCGGCGGACCCCGGCTTCTTCAGCGCCCCGCCGGGCGTCCAGCCCGCGTCGGTGAGCAGCGCCTGCGCCTCCTGGGTGTTCTGCTCGCCCAGCGACCCGCTGTTGTCGGTATAGGCGCGCTGTCCCTTGAGGGCGAGATGGCTGCCGGGCGGCTCGGCGGGCAGCCCGAGCGGGCGCAGTACGGTCTCGGCCAACTCTCCGCGATCAAGGGCGCGGGCGATGGCCCGGCGTACCCGGTCGTCGGCGAGGGGGCCCGACTCTCCGTTGAGCGCCAGCTGGGTATAGGCGGGTTCGAGGGTCTTGCGGACCGTGAATCCGCGCAGTCCGGCCTGTTCGGCGGCGTATGCCTTGATGGCGTCGGCGGTCTTCTCCCGGGTCGTCCGGGCGGCCTCGGCGGCCTCCTCGTCGGAGCCGTTGGCGATCGCCCAGAGCCGGAGGGCCTTGCCGGGGGTGAGGGCGGCCTGCGGGCCGTGGCCGGGCTGCTGACCGCCGGTGGACTTGTTGCGCAGGGCGAGGGCGATCCGGTCGGCGGTGTTCCGGTCGATCTCGGCGATGTCGACCTTGCCCGCGGCGAGCGCCGCGGCCCGCTCGTTCCTCGGTACGGCGGTCAGGACCATGGCGTCCAGCTTGGTCTGCTCGCCCCACCAGCGGGGGTTGCGGACCAGGGTGATGTCCTTCTTCTTCCGGTCGATCGCGGCGATCCGGAACGGTCCGGCGGTGGCCTTGATCGTATTGCGGGCGCCGTCGTTGAACGCCTTGGGGAGTCCGGTGACGTCCTTGGGGTACAGCGGGGTGAAGAGGGACTGCCAGTCGGCGTAGGGCTTCTTGAAGGTGATCCTCACCTCCAGGTCGTTGGCGCCCTTCTGGATCTGCTCGATCCGGTCGTACCCGGCGTTCCGGGCGGTCCAGAACGTGGTGTTCCGTCCGCTGAGCGCCTGCCACTGGGAGACGAAGTCGGCGGCGCCGATCTCCCGGCCGTCGCTCCACACCGCCTTCTGGTTGAGCTTGTAGAGCACCACCTGCTTGGGCTCGCGCTCGACGATCTCCGCGGACTCCACATAGTCGGGGTTGCGCTGGGGGCGGCCGTTGGCGTCCAGGGTGAAGAGGGCGGGCAGCACGGCCTGGGCGACCCGGGTGGTGGTGGCGTCGGCGTCGGCCTGGAAGGTGTTGAGCGTCGTCGGCATGGTGTCGACGGCCCAGCGCAGGGTGCCTCCCTCGCCGACCTGCTGGCGCGCGGTGGTCGCGATGTCCTGCTGGGTGGCCCGGCCCGTCAGCTCGGCCTCGTCGGCCCCGCATCCCGCGAGAGCGGGCAGCGCCAGCACTCCGCCGGTGAGCAGCGCGACGGAGCGGAGTGTCCGGGATCGGAAGGTCCGGGAGGTCCGGTCCTGGGCCATGGGTCCACCTCTTCGTCCTGAAGGTTCCGCGGTCGTACAGATGCGGAGGATGAGGAAATTTTTTGATGATCACACCGATTCCGGTCCACTGAAGTGGACGAACCACGGGGGGCGGCGCCGACACGGCGCGCACGGGCGGAAGGTCACCCGGGCAGAGCAGCGAAAGGCCCACGAAAGCGGCCGAACCGGGCGGGGAACCCGAAAATGGAAGGAGTGAGAATCGGACAACCGGAGGCGCACTCGCCACTCCTGCGCGGGAAGTCCCGGCACATCTCTTCACAACCAGGGATGTGACGCGGAACACTCGCAGGCGCATGAGCGACGCCACCGCACCCCGCGGAAGTGAGGGCACGTCATGTCCCAGCAGGAAGACCTGACCACGATGCAGCGCCGCCTCGACGACCTGGTACAGCGGGTCGAGGAGCTGGAGCGCACCGTCGGCCGACTCGGCGGCACAGCCGGGCGGCCCCGTGGCACCGGCCCCGGTACGGGGACCGGGACCCGCCCCGGGGACCGTGAGGACCTGGTCACCATCCCGGATGTGCCGTACAACGACGCGCTGTGGACCGACTCCGACGACGAGGGGCTGGGCGTCCGAGACCGGCACGCTCCCTAGGAGACCTTCCGTTGGCCACTGGTACCGAACCACCACATGTCCATACGAGCGGGTCGTCGGACCCGGTACCCGGCGCGCGTACGGGGGTGCACGGCCCGACGCGCGCCGCCATCTCCCCCCGCCATCTGCGGACGGACCGCTGGTGGCTCGCCCCCGCGCTCACCGCCGCCGGGCTGTTCGCCTTCGTCGTCTACTCGACCTGGCGGGCCTTCGCCAATGCCGACTACTACGCCGCCCCCTATGTGTCCCCCTTCTACTCGCCCTGTCTGGCGGAGAACTGCGTCCCGATGAAGGGCGGGCCCGAGTGGGGGCTGGTCGGCGACTGGTGGGGGTTCTCCCCCGCTCTGCTGATCCTGATCCTCCCGCTCGGTTTCCGGCTCACCTGCTACTACTACCGCAAGGCGTACTACCGGGGGTTCTGGGCGTCGCCGCCCGCCTGCGCGGTCGCCGAGCCGCACCGCCGCTACACCGGTGAGACCCGTTTCCCGCTGATCCTCCAGAACATCCACCGGTACTTCTTCTATCTGGCGATCGTCGTGGCCGTGATCCTCAGCTACGACACCGTGCTGGCCTTCCGGGACGAGAACTACGACTGGGGCCATATGGGTCTCGGCACCGTGGTCTTCCTGATCAACATCGTGCTGATCTGGGCCTACACCCTGTCCTGTCACTCCTGTCGCCATATCGTCGGCGGCCGGCTCAAACACTTCTCGAAGCATCCGGTGCGCTATCGCCTGTGGGGCTGGGTGGGCAGGCTGAACGAGCGCCACATGCTGCTGGCGTGGGCATCGCTGATCAGCGTCGCGGCGGCCGACTTCTATGTCTATCTGGTCGCCTCCGGTGCCTTCGAGGATCCGAGGTTCTTCTGATATGACGCAACTCGAACGCCAGCAGTGGGACGTCGTGGTGATCGGAGCGGGGGGCGCCGGGCTGCGGGCCGCCGTCGAGGCCCGGGAGCGGGGCGCCCGGACCGCCGTGATCTGCAAGTCCCTGTTCGGCAAGGCCCACACCGTGATGGCGGAGGGCGGGATCGCCGCCTCGATGGGCAATGTCAACGCCGGGGACAACTGGCAGGTCCACTTCCGGGACACCATGCGGGGCGGAAAGTTCCTCAACCAGTGGCGGATGGCCGAGCTCCACGCCCAGGAGGCACCGGCCCGGGTGTGGGAGCTGGAGACCTGGGGCGCCCTCTTCGACCGCACCCCCGACGGCCGGATCTCCCAGCGGAACTTCGGCGGTCACGAGTATCCCCGGCTGGCCCATGTCGGTGACCGGACCGGTCTGGAGCTGATCCGTACCCTCCAGCAGAAGATCGTCTCCCTCCAGCAGGAGGACGAGGCCGCCACCGGCGACCCCGAGTCGCGGCTGAAGATCTTCCAGGAGTGCACGGTCACTCAAGTGATCAAGGATGGTGACCGGGTCGCGGGGGTCTTCTGCTACGAACGTGAGTCGGGCCGGTTCTTCGTGGTCGAGGCGCCCTCGGTCGTCCTGGCCACCGGCGGGATCGGCAAGTCCTTCAAGGTCACCTCCAACTCGTGGGAGTACACCGGCGACGGCCACGCCCTGGCCCTGCTCGCCGGGGCGCCCCTGCTCAATATGGAGTTCGTCCAGTTCCACCCCACGGGGATGGTCTGGCCGCCCTCGGTGAAGGGCATCCTCGTCACCGAGTCCGTCCGCGGCGACGGCGGCGTGCTCCGCAACTCCGAGGGCAAACGCTTCATGTTCGACTACATTCCGGAGGTCTTCAAGGAGAAGTACGCGCAGTCGGAGGAGGAGGCCGACCGCTGGTACGACGACCCGGACAACAACCGGCGCCCGCCCGAACTCCTCCCCCGCGACGAGGTCGCCCGGGCCATCAACTCCGAGGTCAAAGCAGGCCGGGGGTCCCCCGCCGGAGGTGTCTTCCTCGATGTCTCCACCCGGATGCCCGCCGAGACCATCCGGCGTCGGCTGCCGTCGATGTACCACCAGTTCAAGGAGCTGGCCGATGTCGACATTACGGCGGAACCGATGGAGGTCGGGCCGACCTGCCACTACGTGATGGGCGGGGTCGCGGTCGACTCCGACACGGCCGCCGCGGTGGGGGTGCCCGGCCTGTTCGCGGCGGGTGAGGTCGCGGGCGGGATGCACGGCTCCAACCGGCTCGGCGGCAACTCCCTCTCCGATCTGCTCGTCTTCGGCCGCCGGGCCGGGCTCCACGCGGCCCGGCACGCCCTGGCGGGCGGCCCCCGCCCCGCGGTGGACGACGCCCTGGTCGACGCCGCCGCCGCGGAGGCCCTGCGGCCCTTCACTCCCTCCGGCGCGGCGGACGGCGGCCCGCCGGAGAATCCGTACACCCTCCATCAGGAACTCCAGCAGGCCATGAACGACCTCGTCGGCATCATCCGGCGGGAGGGCGAGATGCGGCAGGCCCTGGAGAAGCTGGTGGAGCTGCGGAAGCGGGCCGCCCTGGCCGGGGTGGAGGGCCACCGGCAGTTCAACCCCGGCTGGCATCTCGCCCTCGATCTGCGGAACATGCTCCTGGTCAGCGAGTGCGTGGCCCGGGCCGCCCTGGAACGGACCGAGAGCCGCGGCGGCCATACCCGGGAGGACCGGCCCGCGATGGACCGGGAATGGCGCCGGGTCAATCTGCGCTGCCGGCTGGCCGACCCCGCCGGGCCGGACCCCGACGGCGGGCGGATCGCCCTCGAACGGACGACGACCGACCCCATCCGACCCGACCTGCTCGCCCTGTTCGAGAAGGAGGAGCTGGTCAAGTACCTCACCGAAGAGGAGCTCCACGAGTGAGTGCGTACCAGGCCAGTTTTCGGGTGTGGCGCGGCGACCAGGACGGCGGTGAACTGAGGGACTACTCCGTGGAGGTCCACGACGGCGAGGTCGTCCTGGACATCATTCACCGCCTCCAGGCCACCCAGGCGTCCGATCTCGCGGTCCGCTGGAACTGCAAGGCCGGAAAGTGCGGCTCGTGCAGTGCCGAGATCAACGGCCGCCCCCGGCTGATGTGTATGACGCGGATGTCCGTCTTCTCCCGCGAGGAGACGATCACCGTGACCCCCCTGCGGGCCTTCCCCGTCATGCGCGATCTCGTGACCGATGTGTCCTTCAACTACACCAAGGCCCGCGAGGTGCCGTCCTTCGTCCCGCCCCGGGGGGTGGCCCCGGGCGAGTACCGGATGCAGCAGGTCGACGTGGACCGCTCCCAGGAGTTCCGTAAGTGCATCGAGTGTTTTCTGTGCCAGGACACCTGCCATGTGGTCCGTGACCACGAGGAGAACAAGGCCGCCTTCGCCGGGCCGCGGTTTCTGATGCGGGTGGCCGAACTGGACATGCATCCGCTGGACTCGGCCGCCGAGGAGGGCCTCGACCGGAAGAAGACCGCCCAGGACGAGCACGGACTGGGCTACTGCAACATCACCAAATGCTGTACCGAGGTGTGCCCCGAGGGAATCAAGATCACCGACAACGCCCTGATCCCCCTGAAGGAACGCGCCGTCGACCGCAAATACGACCCTCTGGTGTGGCTCGGCAACAAGATCAGGCGCCGGGAAAGCTCCTGACCACGGGGTCCGGGTCCGCGGGCGGAGCACCCCGCGCCCCTCGGCGCGCCGCTCCGCGGCCCCGGCCCCCGTCCGCACCGGCCACCACCGGCGGATGACGTCCTCCTTTCTCCCGTCCGCCTCTTCTCTCTCCGGCGGCGGCCCGCGCCGTCCGCCGTCACTCGGGCTCACTGTGCAGTTGTCAAGAAGCGGTCGCTCTCGCGGGCTTCGACAGACACGGCGCCGTACCCGTCCCGTCCGCGCATCGAATACCTCCCCCGATTACTCAGCGTGACGCATCGATGGCGAGTTCTCGCCAGGTCGCGAGGCTCCACATCCGGACATAACCTCCCCATGTGACGCGAATGTCAGCCGGACTGGCCGCCGCCGTCCTGCTGACGGCCTGGTGGTCGGGCACGCCCGCCGCCCCACCCGCGGCGGCCGCACCCGCCGCGGTGTTTCCCGGTACGACCGCCGGGATCGCTCCGGCGGCCCCGCCCGCCGACGACCCCGTCACCCTGTCCCGCGACGGCCCGGTCACCGACCGGGTCGACGCGCTCGGCGGGCGCCGTACCGAGGTCGTCCGGGCGATCGACCGGCTGTACGCCGCCGAGCGGCTTCAGCTCTTCGTCGTCTATGTCCGGGACTTCTCCGGCCGGACCGCACAGGACTGGGCCGACGCGACGGCCCGCCGCAACGGACTCGGCACCGACGATCTGCTGCTGGCCGTCGCCACCCACGACCGCCAGTTCGCCTACTGGGCACCCGTCGAATCCCGCCTCACCGACGCCCAGCTGGCGGAGGTCGCGCGGACCGCCGTCGTACCCCCGCTGCGGCGGAACGACTGGGCGGGCGCCGCAGTCGGCGCCGCGGACGGCTTTACCGCGGTGCTCTCGGGCCGCCCCGTCCCCACCCCCACGATCACCCCCGGCGACCCCGACCCGGGTACCAGTACTGGTACGGGCGCGGCGGATCTGGTGCTTCCGGTGGGGGTCGCGGTCGCCGTGGGCGGTGCCGTCGCCTACGCGGCCGTACGGCGTCGGCGCCGTACCGCCACCCGTACCACCCCGCAGGGCGGCCGGGCCGGCTGGGGCGGCGGCGAGACCGCGTCCGGGCCGACGACGGCCGAACTGGACGCGAAGGCGCGGCAGGCCCTCGTCGACACCGACGACGCGCTCCGTACCAGCCAGGAGGAGCTGGGCTTCGCCGCCGCGCAGTTCGGCGAGGACGCGGCGAAACCTTTCGACGAGGCGGTCGGCTACGCCCGGGAGCAGCTGACGGCGGCGTTCCGGCTCCGGCAGCGGCTCGACGACGCCCACCCGGAGGACGACGCGACCCGGCGCCGGATGCTGACCGAGATCCTGACCCGGTGCGCCGACGCCGACCGGCGTCTTGACGCCGAAACCGCCGACTTCGACCGGTTGCGCGACCTGGAACGGAACGCCCCGCAGGCGCTGGCCGCCGCCCGGGAGCACTTCACCGACCTCAACGGGCGGATCATCTCGGCCGAGGCGGCCCTGGCGGTGATGCGGGAGCGGTACGCGGAGTCGGCGTCCGCCCCCGTCGCGGGCGACGCCGCCGGGGCCAAGGACCGGCTGGTCTTCGCCAAGACCGCCGTCGACCGGGCCGGTACCGCCCTCGACGCCGGTGAGAACGCCTCGGCCGCCGTCCAGATCCGGGCCGCCGAGGGCGCGCTCGCACAGGCGGAACGTTTGATCGGGGCCGTGGACCGGCGGGCCCGCGAGCTGGCGGAGGCGGTCAGCACGCTGCCGGGCGCCCTGACCGAGACCGACAGCGATCTCGCGGAGGCGCGCGGGACGCTCGCCGGGACCGCGGCCGGGGACTCGACGGCCGGACTGCGGGGCCGGATCGCCCGGGCCGAGACCGTGGCGGCCGAGGTCCGGCGGGAGATGGAGGGCCGCTACGACCCCATCGACGCGCTGCGGCGCCTGGAAGAGGCGGACGCGGCACTGGACGAGGCGCTGGTGGGGGCGCGTGTGGCGGAGGAGGAGGCCCGGCGGGCCCGTAGCCTGCTCGGCCAGGCGACGCTCGGGGCGCGCTCGGCCGTCGGCGCCGCCGCCGATTACATCGCCACGCACCGGGGCGTGGTGGGCAGCCCGGCCCGGACCCGGCTGGCCGAGGCACAGCGGCGGCTGGGGCTGTCGGAGGAACTGGCGGCGGGAACGGCGGAACCGGCGGACGGCTGGGGCGGGGGCGGCGGTCACGGCGCCGGGGCCGCGGGCGGTGGTGCGGGCGAGGCCGGGCGGAACGCGCGGGCCGCGCTCGCCGAGGCTCAGCGGGCGGACGCGCTGGCGCGGGAGGCGCAGCGGCTGGCCGAGGAGGACGTCGCCGGATTCGGGAACCCGTTCGGTCCGGGCGGTGCGTCCCGGGCGGGAAGCGCGGGGGGCGGTCTCGGCGGAGCGGTGCTCGGGGGGATCGTGCTCGGCGGGCTGTTCGGCGGGGGAGGGCGTCACGGCTCGGGTGGCGGCGGGTTCGGCGGGTTCGGGTCCGGGGGGTTCGGCGGCGGGTTCGAGGGGCGGCCCGGCAGCTTCGGCGGCGGCGGTACGCGCGGGCGGATGGGTGGTGGTCGCTTCTGAGGGATCAGCTCCTCCTCAGCTACGCAGCTCCTCAGCTCCTCAGCTCCGACAAGGAGAGGTGCCATGACCAAACAGACCATCCTCGGCCGGGTGACCCAGCTGGCCAAGGCCAACATCAACGCCCTGCTCGATCAGGCCGAGGATCCCGAGAAGATGCTCGACCAACTGATCCGGGACTACGCCAACAACATCAGCGACGCGGAACAGGCCATCGCGGGCACCATCGGCAATCTGCGGCTGATGGAGCAGGACCATCAGGAGGATGTGGCGGCGGCCCGGCAGTGGGGCGAGAAGGCGCTGGCGGCCAGCCGGAAGGCGGACGGGTTGCGGGCTTCGGGCGGAACCGTCGAGGCGGACCGGTTCGACGGTCTGGCGAGGGTGGCCCTCCAGCGTCAGCTCCAGTCCGAGAAGGAGGCCGCGACGGCCGGGCCGGTGATCGCCTCCCAGACGGAGGTAGTGGAGAAGCTGAAGTCCGGACTCGATCAGATGAAGGCGAAGTTCTCCCAGCTCCAGGCGAAACGGGACGAGCTGGTGGCCCGTTCCCGTTCGGCGGACGCGCAGAACCGGATGCTGGACGCGGTGAAGAGCGTCGACGTCCTCGATCCCGCGAGCGAGCTGGGCCGCTTCGAGGACAAGGTCCGCCGGGAGGAGGCCAGGGCGCTGGGCAAGCAGGAGCTGGCCGCCTCCTCTTTGGACGCCCAGTTCGAGCAGCTCGAAGGGCTGGGCGACACGGCGGAGGTGGAGGTACGGCTGGCGGCGCTGAAGTCGGGCTCCTGACTCTTACCCGGCCCTATATGGCAGGCCAGAACCGCCACCAACGGCCGGGAACGATCAGGAGCGGTCAGAACATGCTCAGCAGCTGATCCACGGTGGGCTCGGCGGCGCCCCCGCCCGGGAGGGCGAGTTCGAACCAGACGGTCTTGCCCCGGGGGGTGCGCCGCGAGCCCCAGGCCGCGCTGAGCAGTCCGACGAGCTGGAGACCGCGACCGCCTTCGTCGGTGTCCCTGGCCCGGCGGCGACGGGGCTGGACGAGTCCCCCGTCCCAGACCTCGCACACCAGGGTGCGGTCCCGCAGCAGCCTGAGCCGTATCTCGCCCTCGCCGTACCGCAGGGCGTTGGTGACCAGCTCGCTCACCAGCAGCTCCACGGTGTCGACCAGGGGTTCGAGGTCCCAGGCGACGAGCTGGGCGCGGCTCAGCTCCCGGGCCCGGCCCACCGAGCGGGGTTCGCGGGGCAGCTGCCAGTCCCCGACCGCCTCGGCGGGCAGTCCCTGGACGCGGGCCATCAGGAGGGCGATGTCGTCCTCGCCGTGGCGGGTGTCGAGGGTGTTCAGTACGTGGTCGCAGACGTCCTCCAGCGACCGGGGCTCCTGGGGCCGGGCCGTGCGCGCGGGGACCGGGGGGCCGGGTATCGGGACGGTGGTGGCGGGCAGCCCGGCGGGGGCGGGCGGACCGGGCGGGAGGCCGGGTCCGGTGAGCAGGGTGGGCGAGGTGAGGGCGGCCCGGAAGGCGCTCAGCCCCTCGTCGAGATGGTGGTCGCGGGACTCGACCAGGCCGTCGGTGTACAGGGCGAGCAGGGCGCCTTCGGGGAGTTCGACCTCGACCTCCTCGAAGGGTTCGCCGCCGACGCCGAGCGGCAGGCCGGGGGGTACGTCGAGCAGCAGGGCCTCCTCCCCCGGTTCGACCAGGACGGGCGGCAGATGTCCGGCGTTGGCGAAGGTGCAGCGCCGGGTGACCGGGTCGTAGACGGCGTAGACGCAGGTCGCCAGGTAGACCTCGGCGAGATCGGCTGCCCGGGATTTCTGGGCCGCGCGGCTGCCCTGCTGGGTGCCGCCGGGGCCGCCGAGACCGCGGGCGATCTCGTCGAGGGCGGAGAGGACCTCGGCGGGTTCGAGATCGAGCAGGGCCAGGGTGCGTACGGCGGTCCGCAGCTCGCCCATGGCGACGGCGGCGCGCAGTCCGCGGCCCATCACGTCGCCGACGACGAGGGCGGTGCGGTGGCCGGGCAGTTCGATCACGTCGAACCAGTCGCCGCCGACCTCGGTGGCGGTGTTGCCGGGCAGATAGCGGCAGGCGATGTCGAGTCCGGCCGCCTCGGGGTCGCCGGGGGGCAACAGGCTGCGCTGGAGGATGAGGGCCCGCTCGTGCTCCCGCCGGTAGAGGCGGGCGTTGTCGATGCAGACGGCGGCGCGGGCGGCGAGTTCGCCCGCGAGGGCCCGGTCGCGTTCGCCGAAGGGCTCGCTGCCCTTGGTCCGGGAGAACTGGACGAGGCCGACGACGGAGTCGTGGGCCACCATGGGCACGGCGAGGGTGGACTGGACGAGGCCGCCGCCGGTGGCGGGGATGTGCTGGACCCGCGCGGTACGCAGCGCGTTGGCGCAGGGCGAGTTGGCTCCGTAGCGGTGGACCTCGCCGACGGCGGTGGGGACGGCGCCGCGGGTGCCGCAGCCGGGGGTGGTGATCAGCGGGGCGTCGGATACGGCGCTGGCGAAGGCGACCCGGCGCAGTTCGGCGCTGCCGCCGCAGCCGTCGGCGCCGGGGGCGTCCCAGGGGCCCGGGGCTTCGTCGTCGCCGGTGAGCAGGGCCTGGTAGAGGTCGACCGACGCCAGGTCGCAGAAGCCGGGTACGGCGACGTCGAGGAGTTCGCGGGCGGTGGTCTCCAGGTCGAGGGAGTTGCCGATCCGGGCGCTGGCCTCGTTGAGAAGGGCGAGATTGCGGCGGGCGCTGGCCGCTTCGCGGGCGGCGACATGACGGCGGGTGACATCGGTACCGATTCCGGCCACTCCGATGGTCCGGCCCGTACCGCTGTGGACGCGGTAGAGATTGATCGACCAGTGCCGCCGTTCGGCGCTGAAGGGCTGCGCGCCGACGATCTGGAGGTCGAGGGCGGGCTCTCCGGTCTCCAGGACCCGGCGCAGGGACACGGTCATCCGGTCGGCCTCGGACCGGGAGAGATAGTCGTGGACCGTCCGGCCCCGGTGGTCCTCGACGGAGCCGCCGAAGACGGTGGCGAAGCGCTGGTTGGCCCGCTGTACCCGCAGATCGGTGCCGAAGAGGAGGAACCCGAAGGGCGATTGGCCGAAAATCGCCTCGGAGGCGGCGAGATCCGTCTCTATCCGCCGCAGGGCCCGGACGTCGACGACGATACAGAGCGCGGCCCGCTCGCCGGTCTCCGTCTCACTGGGCATCACATAGATCTCGGCGAGGCCGCCCGCCCGGGAGTCGCCGGGCAGCCCGAAGGGCACCAGGCCGGTCCATTCCTTGCCGTCGAGGATCTCCTTGACGTGCCGGTGGCCGCGCGGACGCAGCTCGGGCGGCAGAAAGACCTCGATCGGATCCCGGCCCCTGACCTGCGAAGCCGTCAGCCCGAAGAGGTCGACGGCCCGCTGGCTCCACTGGTCCACCAGGCCGTCGGGACCTATCGAGAAGGAGGCGGCCCTGATGTAGTCGTAGATCGAGCCAGGCGGGCTGCTCTGCCACACGACATCGCCCGTCGTCCCAGATATCTCGCTCACGCGACCGTCCCCTCCAGCTCACCGCACCGGACCGGCCATGACCGCAGTATTCAGCACTACGGCTCCGACGCACACGGCGTTCACGATCACAGCACGGTCTCGTTCATTTTGCGCCGTCCGAGCCGTGATCGTTGTCCCTTCACACTTTTAACCAGTGAGAGACAGCTCGAACCACACAGTCTTCCCTGCGAGACCACGTCTGGTCCCCCATCTGCGGGCGTTTCCGGCGACGAGTTGCAGCCCCCGGCCGGTCTCGTCGTCCGGTGCCGCCGTCCGGGCGACGGGCGGATCGGGCAGCGGGTCGGACACCTCGACCAGGAGGGAGGAGGCGCTCTCAGCGGATTCGGGCCGGCTGAGCCGGACGCCGATCGGCCCGGAGGCGTAGCGCAGGGAGTTGGTGACCAACTCGCTCACCAGGAGCACCGTCACATCACAGACGCCGTGGTCGAGACCCCAGTCGCGCAGGGTGTCGCGGACGGCGTGCCGAGCCGATCGTACGGCGTCGGGCTCGGCGGGGAAGGTCCATTCGGCGCACGCGCCGTCGATGTCGATCACGCCGCTCACTTCCTGGACCAGCAGCAGATCCACGTCCCGTGCGGGTGGCTAACCACCACATACCCGAATTACGACCGGAGATATCCCTTTCGTCAGGTTTGATGGTTATTTGGCGATGGATAGACGCATCCTTGACGCAAACGGCCCAGCGGCCGGGGCGGCTCAGCCGCCCGAGGGGCCCGCCGGGGCGGACCCGGCCTTCATTCGCCGCGCGACCTCGGCGACGGCGGGACGGTCCTGGTCCAGCCAGTCGACGGAATCGGTTTCGTCGGGGCCGAGCCAGCGCAGATCGTCGTGATCCTCCAGCGGGCGCGGCTCCCCCGAGAGCAGCCGGACGGTCCACACCCGGAGCACATACCCCTTCTTGAGGGGCCATTCGCCCGGGATACGGTCCAGCGGCTCCGTCTCCACGCCCAACTCCTCGCGCAGCTCGCGCACCAAGGCGTCCTCGGGCCGTTCACCGGCCTCCGCCTTGCCGCCGGGCAGCTCCCAGCGCCCGGCCAACTCCTCGGGGGCGCTGCGGCGCGCGGCCAGCAGACGCCCCCGGTCGCACAGCGCGCCCGCCACGACCACACGATCACGTTCCGTCATGCGCCGGAGCGTACCCCCGGCCGTGGTCAGCGTGCGGAGCCCTCGACCGGCTCCACGGAGTAGAGCCGCCGCTGTCCCTCGGGGTAGAGCGTGTCCACCATCCGGCGGGCCTCGTCCTCGGTGTCGTACCGGCCGACCCGATAGCGGTTGCCATTGTCGTCCTGGCGTATGACGAGCCAGGAAAGCGCGGCGTTGCCGTCGCTCATCGCACCCCTCCCCCGGTGGGTCCGCAGTACTGAGAAGATCGGAAAGATCGCCGGGAAACCGCGTTATGCATATGCCGGAGCCTACGCCTGACCTTCACTCAGAGCATGCGGTTTACCACAAAGAGATAGGAAAGAGGCCCGAACACGGGGTCTCACGACCGACGCGCCGGCCGCGTCCGGTACGGACGAAGGGCCCGGACCGGCCTTCTACGGTACCGGTGGGCCCGCGATCCCGGGCGGCACCGGCCGGAATCTCATCGCACGGGAAGCCGGTAGGCGACCCGGAAACGATCCGCCGGTACGACGATATCCGCGGTTTCCACAGGGCGGCCCGACGCGTAGTAGGTCCGGGCCACCACCATGACGACATGCCCCGGAACACCGCCCAGCGCCAGCAGTTCGTCCGCCAGCCCCGGCCGGGCGCCGACCTCCTCGCTGACGTTGTCCACGACGACGTCGATCGCCGCCATCCGCTCGACCACCCCGCACCCCCCGAGCGGCCCCTCCTCAGGCAGCATCACCGGGGTCCGGCCGGTGACGTCCAGCGGCTCCCAGGAGGTGGAGAGCATCATGGCCTCCCCGTTCTCCCGGAAGACATAGCGGGTCCGCATCACCCGCGCCCCGACCGGCACGCCGAGCCGGGCGGCGATATCGACGTCCGCCGCATCCTGCTCGCTCCGGGACTCCCAGGTCCCCTGGACGCCGTCGACCGCCTGCTCCTGCCGGAAGGGGTTGGCGCCCGCGGGCGGGCGGAAACCGGTACGGGCGATCGGCCGGGGCACGGGCCGCTCCCGGACATAGGTGCCCGAGCCGGACCGGCCCTCCACCAGCCCCTCCGCCATCAGCACCTTGCGGGCTTCGAGGGCGACGGTGTCGGAGACCCCGTACTCCTCCCGGATCCGGGCCTGGGAGGGCAGCCGGGTGTGCGGCGGCAGCGTACCGTCGACGATCTTCCTGCGGAGGTCGCTTGCCACCCGGAGGTAGGCCGGCTGCTCACCGATGACCACGGACCACTCCCAACCACGCCCGACCGCACCCTGCGGATTGACAGACCGCAATAGCCTGACAACGGTGGGTTGTTGACCGCAACCACGGGCCAAAGCCTTACTCCTGGTGAGAAATCGCGGATGGGAGGGGTGGCGCGGAGGGCCGTCTACCGTTTCCCGGCAAAGCATTGACCTTAATGGTCCAGACCAATAGCGTCCTGTGCTGCACGAAGCCCGTTCACGGAGGAAGCCGGTACCGGCTGCGCGGACGCGCGCCCGGCGCCGCGACTACGTACAGGAATGAGCCCCATGCGTCGAAGAAACCTCGTCAGGACGGCCGTTGCCGCCGCCTCCCTCTCGCTGCTCGCCACCCTCGCGCCCGCCGCCGTGGCACACGGCGGCGATGACGACGACCGTCCCTCGTACAAGCGCATCGGTTACTTCACCCAGTGGGGCATCTACGGCCGGGACTTCCAGGTCAAGGATCTGGACACCAGCGGCCAGGCCGCCCGGCTGACGCATATCAACTACGCCTTCGGAAATGTCAGCCCCGAGGGCAAGTGCATGATCCAGGGCCCGGCGGGCCAGGCCGACCCCTGGGCCGACTACCAGCGTGGGGTTCCCGCCGCCGACTCCGTGGACGGGGTCACGGACGCCTGGGACCAGAAGCTGGCGGGCAACTTCAACGAGCTGCGGGAGCTGAAGGCCAAGCACCCCGGCCTCAAGGTGATGATCTCCCTCGGCGGCTGGAGCTGGTCCACTCACTTCTCCGACGCGGTACTCACCGCGGAGAAGCGCAAGGAGTTCGTCCGCTCCTGCCTCGACATCTACATCAAGGGCAACCTGCCCGTGGACGGCACCCGCGGCGGCGACGGCGCGGCGGCCGGGGTCTTCGACGGAATCGACCTCGACTGGGAGTGGCCGGGCTCGTCCGGCGAGGACGACACGATCTACCGCCCCGAGGACAAGCAGAACTTCACCGCGGTGGTCCGGGAGTTCCGCGAGCAGCTCGACGCCTACGCCAAGAGCCAGCCGCGGCAGAAGGACGGCAAGCGGAAGCACTACGAGCTGTCCGCCTTCGTACCGACCGCCCCGGCGAAGATCGACGCGGGCTTCGAGGTCCGCAAGCTGATGAAGGACTTCGACTTCGTCAACCTCCAGGGCTACGACTTCCATGTCTCCGGCGAGAAGACCACGGCCCAGCAGTCGGCGCTCTACGCCAGGAACGACTTCAGCGTCGACCAGACCGTGAACGACTGGCTCCGGCGCGGCGCGCCCGCCCACAAGCTGGTGATGGGCATGCCCGCGTACGGCCAGGGCTGGACCGGGGTCAAGGGCGGCGGCGACGGCATGGGGCAGCCCGCCGAGCGGCCCGCGCCCGCGGTGCACCAGGCCGGTTTCGAGGACTACAAGGTACTGAAGAAGCTGGCGGAGTCCGGCCAGTACAAGATCTACCGCAAGTACGGTCAGGCATGGCTCTTCGACGGCAACACCCTGTGGACGTACGACGACCCCCAGGTGCTGCGGGCCAAGACCGAGTACATCCGGGACAAGGGCCTGGGTGGCGCGATGTTCTGGTCCCTGGACGGGGACACGGCGGACGGTGAGCTGATGCGGACGGTCGCCCGCGGGCTGCCGCGCCGCTGACGAGACGGGGCGCGGACCGGGCAGGGGCCGGAAAGCGTCCTTGGAGGAGACCGGTGTTCCGGGGGCTGTCGGTGGCTCTCGGTACCGGTCTCCTCCCCTTTTCAGATCCCTTCGGACCCGCTTCCGGCTGTTCTCAGGTCCGGGTCTCCTCGGCCGGCTCGGTGGTGGCGAGCTTCAGGTGCCCCCGGATCGACTTCTCGGTCTCCGGCTTCAGCGCCGAGTCCGCGTCGTAGACGTGCAGCCAGAAGCTTTCGTCGTCGCGGGCCCGCGCGGCCAGGTCCCAGGCGGCCTTGGCCGAGGTGAACTCCGCGGCACGCTTCTCGGCGAGACCGTCCACGGGGCCGGTCCACTTGCGGCCCTTGAGCGCGGCGGACGACTCCGCCAGCGCGGCCGATGTGGCCCTGGCCCAGGCCCGGTGGCCGTCGGCGGACTCCGGGAAGTCCTCCAGGGGCATCACGTCGATGGTGGCCAGCACCTTGTTCTCGGCGGTCAGATAGGCGAGCTGCTCTTGGTCGAAGGAGGCGGCTTCACGACGGACCGAGACCTTCACCTTCTTGCCGCCCTCGGTGGCGTAGCTGCAGGTGACACGGCGGTCGCCCAGCTTCCAGCTCTCGGCGGTCGGGGTGAGGAAGTACCGGTCCATCGTCGGGGGGATCGCCCAGTCGTCCAGGGCGTACGCCCGGTCGATGGCGGTGCACCGGCGTTCGGCGACGGGCTGAAGGGCCTTGTCACCGGGGTACGAGTCGTACCCGTCCAGCTTGAAGACACCGGTCACCTCGGCCTCGTGCGGCTCGGCGCAGTCGACGATCCGGACCTCCGACACCTCCTCGCCGTCCTTGTCACTGCTCCCCGGCAGGTTGTAGCAGTGCCCGGTCCGCAGATCCTCGACCGTCTTGTACGACGCCACCTCGTCGGCGGCCTCCTCGAACTCCCGCCAGACGTCGCTCGCGGCGCCGGTCGCGAGGAAGAGCGTCACGAGCAGGGTGGAGACGGTGGAGAGCGCGATGCCCGTGATCGCCATGCCCTTGCCGCGCTGCCCCTTGCGCTTGATCTGCCGGAGCCCGATCACCCCGAGGACCAGCCCCAGCGGGGGCATACAGCAGACGATCCCCGAGATCAGGGACGCGATGGAGAAACCGTTCACCGACGGTGCCACGGGCGCCATGGGGTAGCCCGGGAACTGCTGGAACGGCTGGTACGCGGGGTGCTGGCCGACCGCTCCGGGGTAGCCGGGCGGCCCGTACCCGGGCTGCCCCGGCCCCGCCGGACCGGGGCTCGCTCCCTCCGGGGGCGCCGCCCAGGGGTCGGGCCGCCCGGTGCCACCGGCCGGAGCCGTACCGTCCGGCGCACCGGACGACCCGGGCCCCGAACCGGGGGACGCCCCCTCCGGACGCGGCTCCGGACCTGGCTGCTGCTGCGATGGGTCCACGAAAGTACTGCTCCTCGTCGGGGTATGCGCCGGACCCCGACGGATACCGGCACACGCCGGGACCAAAGGGGGCGGGGAAGGAAGCGCGGAAGGCTGAAATCGTATAAACATCCCGACGCTGTGGATACAGCGGGTCGCGTCCCGCGGGGTCGGCGCAGACTGCGATACGAGAACCCACCCCACCGCCGTCCGTACGCACCACCCGCCTGGCGCACCGCCCCGCCCTCCCGGAGGATCCTGTGCATGAGCAGCGCCCGCCCCGCCACCACCGTGGTCAACCTCAAGGGACATCGCGACGACCCCGCGTACGCCGATGTCGTCTATGTGGGCCGAGCCATGAACCGCGGCGGCTGGCACCTGAAGGGCTCCCCCCTGGCCAGCCCCTTCCGCCCGGGCCCCGACGGCACCCGCGAGGAGGTGGTCGCCGCCTACCGCGACTACCTCCTCGCCCGCCCCGACCTGCTGGCCCGCCTCCCGGCACTCCGCGGCCACCGGCTGGGCTGCTGGTGCGTCCCGGAGAAGTGCCACGCGGAGGTCATCGCGGAACTGGCCGACGCGGGTCACGGCGAGGACGCCCCGCCGTCCTGACCCACGAAACGCGACGGCCCGCTACGGTGAAACCATGACCGCACTGCCCGACTGGATGCGCCCGCCCCGCGCGGAAGGCTGGTTCGCGGAGGACCTGGACCGCCTCCCCGAGGCACCTCGCCACACCGAGCTCATCGACGGAGCGCTCGTTTTCATGATGTCCCCGCAGCGGTCGTGGCACGGCCGCCTCGTCACCAGTCTGACCACCGAACTCATGTCACAGGCCCCTGCTGACTTCGAGGTCGAACGAGAGATGACGATCCGCCTCGATGCCCGCAACCGCCCCGAGCCGGACCTGCTGCTCACGCGTCTGCCTTACGACCCCGACCGCACCTGGTACGCCCCGGACGAGGTGAAGCTCGTCGTCGAGGTCGTCTCCCCCGAGTCCGCCCATCGCGATCGCACCGTCAAGCTCCGCAAGTACGCGGAGGCCGGTATCCCGCACTACTGGTGTGTCGAGGACGAGGACGGGGCGCCCGTCGTCCACGTCTACGAACTTGACGAGCCCACCGGCAAGTACGCGCCCGCCGGTATCTTCCGGGGCACCCTCCAGCGCCCGGTGCCCTTCGAGATCAGCCTGGAACTCGACAAGCTCACGCCGCCCCGGAGCGGATGACGACCGCCCGCGCCGGGTGCGGAGAAGCGGAAGGGACCGGGCTCCGTAGAGCCCGGCCCCTTCCGCTCGCCGCTTTGGCTAACTCACAGCAGGCGAACGGCTACACATTGAAGCGGAACGTCCACCGCAATACTGCGACCTTCGGAAACGCACTTTTCCGCGATCACATCCAGCACAGATCCAGCACGGTGGCGGTTTACCCAGGACCTCCGAGTGACCGCGAGCCTTTGTGTACACATGAGACACTCGGTACACTTGAGCTCATGACGCAGCCACTGCCCATAGAGTCCATCCGCGATGTCCGGGCACATCTGGCCGAGGTCGTGGAGCGAGCCGAACGGGACGACGTACCCACTGTCATCACCCGGCGCGGCAAGCAGGTCGCCGCCGTCGTCTCCATCGAGGTGCTGCGCAAGTACCAGGAGTGGGAAGAGCGCGAGATCAACCGCATCATCGACGAGCGGATGGCCAACCCGGCACCCGGCATCCCGATCGAGGACATCATGAGGGAGACGCTGGCGCGCGGTGAATGAGTACCGAACCGTCTTCCGACCCGAGGCTCAGGCCGAGCTCCGCAAGGTCCCGCGGGACATGGCCCTCCGCATTCTGGCGAAGCTGACCGAGCTGGAGACCCACCCCCTGGGGTTCAACACCACCGCCCTCGCCTCCCAGCCCGACCGCCGCCGCCTACGGGTGGGCGACTATCGCGTGGTCTACACGATCGACAACGGCGAGCTGGTGGTGTGGGTGGTACACGTCGGGCATCGCTCCACCGTCTACGACACCTGAGCGTTCCTGACGCCAGGTCAGCGACGTGGTGTTATTTCATCCGCTCAGACGTTGAAGCGGAATGTCTGCGGTCTGATCCTGACCTGCGGCGGAGCCTCGCGCAGGGCTCTGAACTCGGATTTCCCGGTTGGCGCGCGTTTGCTCCCGACGGCCGTTTACAGGTGTCCTGCGGACTGGCCGCGGACCGGAGGACACCCTCACTCGGATGACGCGGGCCTCTCATCCGTCATACCCAGACGCGCCTGTTCCTCCTCGACGATCCGGCGTGCCAGCTCGGTGTCCGACACGTCGACCGCGTCCGGGGTGGCTTCGGCCACGGCGCTGCGGCGGGCATAGGCATCGAACAGGCGCGTCTTGGTTTCCAGCATCTTCACCATGCGTTCGTCAACGCCTCCGGTGGCGAGGAGGCGGTGCACACTAACCGGCCTGACCTGGCCCATACGGTGCGCCCGTGCCACTGCCTGATGTTCGATGGTCGGCTTGATCTGGGGTTCGCAGATGATGACGACGGAGGCGGCCTGCATGTTGAGGCCGACGCCCGCTGCCTGGATCTGTCCCAGGAGCACCGCCGCGCCCTGGACGCCGGCGAAGTCGTCGACGATCTCCTGGCGACGCTGGGCGGGGATGCTGCCGGTCAGCGGACCGAACACCGGAGCAGCCCTGGCGGTTCCGGCCGCGAGGGCCTCCTTCACCACGCCCAGTACGTCCTTGAAGTTTGAGAAGACCACCGTCTTCTGCCCGTTCTCGCCGGCCTCCTGAACGATCTCCCGGAGCCGGTCCAGCTTGGCCGACTTCTCGGGGCGCATGTACGCGGCCCTGCGCATGGCCATGAAGTTGCCCACGCGCACGGCTTCGCGGTACGCCTCCTCGTCCGAAGCGCTCAACTCCTCCCACTCGTCGATCCGCTGAAGGCTCGGGAGTTCCGTCAGCACGTCCTCCTGGTTGCGCCGCAGGTAGACCGGGGCCACAGCCTTGCGGAAGGCGACCGATCCGGCCAGCGCCTCCCGTTCACCGAGGGAGTCCGCGACGCCGCCGTCGAGCATCCGGACCAAATTGCGGAACTCCACGACCCTGTTCTCCATCGGGGTTCCGGTCATGAATAGGGTGCGCTCGCAACGCTCCGCCCACAGGCCGACCGCTTGGGACCGCTTGGTCCTCGGGTTCTTCACGGAGTGTGCTTCGTCGACCACCAGCAGCCCGACCTCCCCACCGCCCGGTGCGGGAAAGCCGCGCAGCGCGTCGAACGTGGTCACCCCGACGCCGCCCCGCCCCTTCCAGTCGGCGAACGCGTAGTGCCGGTCAGGACCGTGGAGCACCATGACGCGCAGGGCGCTGCGGGCCTCGATCTCCCGTGTCCAGTTCACGAGGACGCTCGCCGGGCAGACGACCATGAAGTGACTCTGTCCCTCGGCAGCCAGATGGGCGAGGACGGCGATCGCCTGGATGGTCTTCCCGAGGCCCATCTCGTCGCCGAGTATCACCTTGCGCTGCGCAAGCGCGAACCGTGCGCCGAACGCCTGGTAACCGCGCAGGGAGACCCGCCGGTGTGTGTCGTCGAGGTGCTGGGTCCGCACCCGCTCCGCGATCTCGTCCGGCAGAAAGCCCTCTGCGGCAGCCGCGTCCGGCAGCCGCCCGGAGATCTCGGCGAGCAGGCTGTAGTACTCGGCGGAGCGAAGTTCGAAGTCCACCCAGACCGCGACATCGGACGAGGGCCCCCGGAGCAGGTCCACCGACGCCTGGGCGAGCAGCTCGGGCAGGCCGGCCTGCTCCGCCTCGTCCACCAGCAACCGGATCTCGGCGACCGCCGCCCACGCGCGGGCCTTCTTCTCCCGGCCGGCCAGGAGCATGCGGACTCTTCCGGCGGCGGGCCTCGCGTCGGCCAGCAACGGACCGAGCCGTTCCGCCAGGACGGTGGCCTTGTCGACCGCACGCCGGGCGGGCAGGCCGGCCTCCACCAGGACGTGCAGGGCCATGACGAGCGCGGTGGTGCGCGGTTCCGGCCGGTCCACGTCGATGTGGACGGCCACGGTCTCGTGCACAGCCTCGGAGAGCCGACGGGCGGCAGCGAGCATCTGGTCGACGGTGCGCTGCCCGACTCCGGGAATCTGCCGCAGCCGGTAGGGGCCTGCTTCGAGAACACTGCCCAGGGTGCGCAGTCCGCTCTTCTCGACGCTCCCCAGCCGCAGCCGCCCTTCGGTGACGTCCTGCAGCCGGGCGACGGGAATGGCGTCGAGCTCCCGCTTCACCGCCGCATCGTGGATCGGCCTCAGTGCCGCCCGTACCGCCTCCGCCGCCCTTCCGTGGTCACCGACCACTGCCTGCGCCGCCTCATGCAGTCGCGCTCCCCTCGCGACTGTGTCCCGCTCGCCACGCCCCACGCTTCCCGCCCCTCTCCGGCCCTCCCCGCATCTTCCCACCGCCCCCACCGGGCCTCGCCGGGCATTCACAGCTCCCTGCGGATCGACCGCACCTCGGGCGGTCATTCACACCCCCCGGACTTACGACCGCCGGTAGGATCAGCACCATGAGTGGTAGCAGGAAGTATTCGATCAGCCTGCCCGAGGATCTCGCCGAGGCCGTACGCGCCCATGTCGGACCCGGCGGTTTCTCCGCCTACGTCGCCGAGGCTCTCGAACAGAGGGTCGCCATGGACAAGCTCCGGGAGATCGTCGCCGACTTCGAGACCGACAACGAAGCCCTCACCCGCGAGGAGGTCGAGGCCGCCCGGGCGCTGCTGCGTCACGACCACCGGCAGGCCGGCGGGGCCGCCGCCTGATGCCCGGCACGCTCCTGCTCGACAGCGAAGGACTCTCCAAGCTCTACCGCAAGGACCGCACCGTCGTGGCTCTGGTCCAAGCGGCATCGGAAGAGGGTGTCCGCGTCGCCACCAGCGCCATGACCACCCTCGAGGCCGACTACGAGCGCATCCATCCCGCCCGCATCAAGTGGGTCCTCTCCCGCGTCGACGTTCACGACGTCACCAAAGAGGTCACCGACCAGGCCACCGCGCTTCTGCGCACCCATCACCTCCACGGCCACAAGTACGCCATCGATGCCGCCTTCGCCGTCATCGCCCGCAACGCACCCCGGCCGGTCACCGTCCTCACGTCCGACCCCGAGGACCTGACACTCCTGTGCGGCCCTTCTGTGGAAGTCGTCAAGGTCTGAGGCACCTGACGCCGACCAGACCTGCCGCCGCCCCACGTCACAGGGCAAGGACTCCACGCGGACAGATGACTGTGCCCGACCTGCCAACAGGCGGGTCGGGCACAGTTCTCGACGAGACGTCACACGTTGAAGCGGAACTCCACGACGTCGCCGTCCTGCATGATGTAGTCCTTGCCCTCCATGCGGGCCTTGCCCTTGGCGCGGGCCTCGGCGACCGAGCCGGTTTCCACCAGGTCGGCGAAGGAGATCACCTCGGCCTTGATGAAGCCCTTCTGGAAGTCGGTGTGGATGACTCCGGCGGCCTCGGGGGCCGTGGCGCCCTTCTTGATGGTCCAGGCGCGGGTTTCCTTGGGGCCGGCCGTCAGATAGGTCTGGAGGCCCAGGGTGTCGAAGCCGACGCGGCCGAGGGTGGCGAGGCCGGGCTCCTCCTGGCCCATGGACTGGAGGAGTTCGAGGGCTTCCTCGTCGTCGAGTTCGATCAGCTCGGACTCGATCTTGGCGTTGAGGAAGATCGCCTCGGCGGGAGCCACCAGGGCGCGCTGCTCGTTCTTGAACTCCTCGTCGACCAGCTCGTCCTCGTCGACGTTGAAGACGTAGAGGAACGGCTTGGTGGTCAGCAGGTGCAGCTCGTGGAGGAGGTCGCCCTGTTCGGTGCCCTTGGTGATGCCCTCGGAGAAGAGGGTGCGGCCGGACTCCAGGATCTTCTGCGCCGACTCGACCGCCGCGAGGACCGCCACCTTCTCCTTCTGGAGGCGGGACTCCTTCGTCAGCCGGGGGACGGCCTTCTCGACCGACTGGAGGTCGGCGAGGATCAGCTCGGTGTTGATCGTCTCGATGTCGTCCTTGGGCGAGACCTTGCCGTCGACATGGACCACGTTCTCGTCCTTGAAGGCCCGGATGACCTGGCAGATCGCATCGGACTCGCGGATGTTCGCCAGGAACTTGTTGCCCAGGCCCTCGCCCTCGCTCGCGCCCCGGACGATGCCCGCGATGTCGACGAAGTCGACGGTCGCCGGGAGGACGCGCTGGGAGCCGAAGATCTCGGCCAGCTTGGCGAGCCGGGGGTCGGGGACGCCCACGACGCCCACATTGGGCTCGATGGTGGCGAACGGGTAGTTGGCCGCCAGCACGTCGTTCTTGGTCAGGGCGTTGAACAGGGTCGACTTGCCGACGTTCGGCAGGCCGACGATTCCGATCGTGAGCGACACGGTGACGACTTCCTCGATGGGTGAGCGGGAGGTGCCGGGCCGGTCGGGTCGCGGGCGCGGCTGATCCCCCAGTCTACGGGTCCGGGCGATTCCCCCCGCGACGAGACCACCGGCGGCCGGGGCCGTACGGTACGGGGATACCGGGGAATCCGGGGCCCCTGGGACCGGACACATGTCCCGAGGCGGCTGGTGGAGTCGAACTCTTCCCCAAGGTCATCCAAAGGGCGTGTCCTGTCCCTCCTTCGTCCCCCTCGGAGACCTACGTTGTTCGGGTGGACCAGCCAAGGACGAGTCACCCCCAGCGCCGGCAGCGACCGCAGGCGCCCGTTTCCCAGGGTCCGCTCTCCCCGCAGAGCGCCCTCGCGGACCGTCCCGTCCTGTACGGGGTACGACCCGCCCGGCCCGCGCCCCTCGCCCAGGTACTGCGACGGCTGCCCGCGCCCCGGCTCACCGGGCTCGGTGCCGGGCTGTTCGCGGTGGTCACCATGGTGCTCTTGGGGTTCGCCGCCCGGCTGCTCCTGGACAGTTCGGCGGTGGTCTACGGGGTGCTGTTCCTGCCGGTCAGCGCGTTGACCGCGCTCTGGGTCCGGGAGGCCGACCTGGTCACGGCCCCGATCGGGGTGCCGATCGCCTTCGCCGCCGGGGTCGTCCCGATCGCGGGCGGCGAGGGCGGGCTCGGCGGCCAGGTGATGGCGGTCGTCACGGCCCTCGCGGTCCACGCGGGGTGGCTGTACGGCGGCACCCTGGTCGCGGGTGTCATCGCCTCGGTCCGCAAGGTGCGGCGGATCCGGCGCCGCAAGCGCCGGACGGGTGGGGCGGTGCCCCCGACGGCCCGCCGCTGAACCGGCCGCCGAGTCGGCCGGCGGCCCGTAGAGCCCGTACGGCCCGCCGGCGGGCGGGCAGGCGCGTAGCCGGCTTCCGTACGGTGAACCGGCGCCGGGCCCCGTCCCGCCGGGGCGCCGTGTCGTACGACACCCTCGCGGGGCCGGAGCCGTACCGCCCCGGCCCCGCGCGCGGGCCGTCAGCGAGCCGACGCCGCCGAGCAGGCCATCGCCGCGCCGACGATGCCCGCGTTGTTCTGGAGCCTGGCCGGGACGATCTCCGCCCGGATCCCCTCGATCAGGGGGAGGAACTTCTCCGCCTTGCGGCTCACCCCGCCCCCGATGATGAACAGCTCGGGCGAGAACAGCATCTCCACATGGGCCAGGTACTTCTGGACCCGGCGGGCCCAGTGCTGCCAGGTCAGGTCGCCGTCCTCCTTGGCCTTGGTGGAGGCGTGGGTCTCGGCGTCCCGGCCGTGCAGCTCCAGATGGCCCAGTTCGGTGTTGGGGACCAGGCGGCCGTCCACGAAGAGGGCCGAGCCGATACCCGTACCGAAGGTCAGCAGCATGACCGTGCCGTTCCGCCCCTTGCCCGCGCCGAAGGTCATCTCGGCGACCCCGGCCGCGTCGGCGTCGTTGAGTACGGTGACGGCGCTGCCGTTCAGCCGGGAGCTGAGCAGCCCGGCCGCGTCGACGTCGATCCAGCCCTTGTCGACATTGGCCGCGGTACGGGTGATCCCGCCGGTGACGA
Organism: Streptomyces sp. NPDC020875; assembly: GCF_040641415.1. Classification (NCBI taxonomy): domain Bacteria; kingdom Bacillati; phylum Actinomycetota; class Actinomycetes; order Kitasatosporales; family Streptomycetaceae; genus Streptomyces; species Streptomyces sp. NPDC020875. Next base: position 145,004 of record NZ_JBFADP010000002.1, read on the forward strand.
CGCCCGGGAAGGTGATCCCGACCGGACCCGTCCAGTCGAAGTGCCGGACCACCTCGGCGACGCCGTCCGCGACCGCGTCGGGTGTCGCCGGGTGCGGGGTCAGTACCTTGTGGCGCTCCAGCGCCAGGTCCCCGCGGTCGAGGTCGACGGGCGCGCCCTTGATGCCGGATCCACCGATGTCCACTCCGAAGACGTTCATGGACACCACGTTACGGGCACCCCGGCGCCCCCACCCGGGAACGGCTCTCACGGGCGCCGCCCGCCGGACGGGAGCGCTCCGGTGGCGTCACCCGGCAGCCGCGTCGCCGCCCCGGGCCGCCATCAGCTCCGCGGCCTCGGTCCGCAGGTCCCGGCGGAGCTCCTTGGGCAGCGAGAAGGTGATCGACTCCTCCGCCGACTTCACCAGCTCCACGTCCTCGAAGCCACGCTTCGACAGCCACTCCAGCACGCCCTCGACCAGGATGTCGGGGACCGAGGCGCCCGAGGTCAGACCGACCGTCGACACGCCCTCCAGCCATGCCTCGTCGATCTCCTCGGCGAAGTCGACCAGGTGGGCGTCGCGCGCGCCCGCGCCGAGGGCGACCTCGACCAGCCGGACCGAGTTGGAGGAGTTCTTGGAGCCGACGACGATCACCAGATCGGCCTCGGCGCTCATCTCCTTCACCGCGATCTGCCGGTTCTGCGTGGCGTAGCAGATGTCGTCGCTGGGCGGCGAGATCAGCTGCGGGAACTTCTCCTTCAGCTTGTCGACGGTCTCCATGGTCTCGTCGACGGAGAGGGTGGTCTGGGAGAGCCAGACGACCTTGGACTCGTCGCGGACGGAGACATTGGCGACGTCCTCGGGGCCGTCGACCAGGGTGATGTGGTCGGGGGCCTCGCCGGAGGTGCCGATGACCTCCTCGTGGCCCTCGTGGCCGATCAGGAGGATGTCGTAGTCCTCGTTGGCGAACCGGACGGCCTCCTTGTGGACCTTGGTCACCAGCGGGCAGGTGGCGTCGATGGTGGCGAGCCTGCGCTCGGCCGCCTCCTGGTGGACGACGGGGGAGACGCCGTGCGCCGAGAACATCACGATGGAGCCCTCGGGGACCTCCGCCGTCGCGTCGACGAAGATCGCGCCCTTCCGCTCCAGGGTCTGGACGACGTACTTGTTGTGGACGATCTCATGACGGACGTAGATCGGGGCGCCGTACTGCTCGATGGCCTTCTCGACGGCGATCACGGCACGGTCCACGCCCGCGCAGTAGCCACGGGGGGCGGCGAGGAGGACGCGACGGGCTGGAGGCGTAGCAGTCATACCCCCCATCGTAAGGCGGAGCAGAACAGGCGAAGGATCACCACGGGCGGAAGACTGTTCCCGACCACGCGACGAGCGCACGACGACCGCGTCATGACCGGGTCGTGACCGTGCACAACCGCGTTACGACCAGGCACGACCGGGCCCGACCGCGGCACGACCGGGCGGGCCGTGGGCGCGGGACGGACGGAGGGGCCGATGGCCGGTGCGAATGTTCCCGATGAGCCGGACCGGCCCGACAGACCCGATAAATACGGTGCACCCCATGTGCCCGATGTTCCGGAGTCGCGCGCCAGTACGGAGAGCGGCGGCGAACTGCGGCGGACGCTCGGCTTCCGCGATCTGGTGGTCTACGGGCTTCTCTTCATCGCGCCCATGGCACCGGTCGGCGTCTACGGCGCCCTGGACGCCCGTTCGAACGGCGCGGTCGCGCTCGTCTACGCGGTCGCGACGCTGGCCATGGCCTTCACGGCCCTGAGCTACGCCCAGATGGTGCGCGTCGCGCCCCGCGCGGGATCCGTCTTCACCTACGCCACCAAGGGTCTGGGCCAGGGTCCGGGGTTCATCGCGGGCTGGATGGCGATGCTGGACTATCTGCTGATCCCGGCGGTCGCGTATCTCTTCTCGGGGATCGCGATGGAGGCCCTGGTGCCGTCCGTGGACCGGTGGATCTGGACGGCGATCGCGGTGGTCGTGACGACGGCCCTCAACCTGCGGGGCGTACGGGCGGCGGCCCGGGTGGGCTTCGCGGTGCTCGTCATGGAGATCGTGGTGCTGCTGGTCTTCGTGGTCTCGGCGGTGGTGGTGCTGGTACGGGACGGGGCGCAGCGCGGCTGGCTGTCGCCGGTCACCGGCGATCTGTCCTTCTCGCTGACGGCGGTACTGGGCGCGGTGTCGGTGGCGGTGCTGTCGTATCTGGGTTTCGACGCGATCGCCTCGTTCGCGGAGGAGGTCACCGGCGGCTCGCGGAAGGTGGCGCGGGCGGTGCTGTTCTGTCTGGTGCTGGCGGGGGTGCTGTTCTTCGTCCAGACCTATTTGGTGGCGCTGCTGGAGCCCGCGTCGTCGGCGGAGCTGGCCCGGGAGCCGGAGAAGCAGGGGACCGCGTTCTACGACGCGGTGGACGCCTCGGTCGGCGCCTGGCTGCACGATCTGATCGCGGTGAGCAAGGCGATCGGGGCGGCCTTCGCGGCGCTCGCGGCACAGGCCGCGGCCGGGCGGCTGCTCTTCGCGATGGGCCGTGAGCGGCGGCTGCCGCGCGGTCTGGCCCGGACCGACGGGGGCACGCCCCGGGTGGCGCTGCTGGTGGCGGCGGTGATCACCCTGGTGGCGGCGGTGTGGGCGGCCCGGCGGCCCGACGGGCTCGACCATCTGGTGTCGGTGGTGGACATCGGGGCGCTGACGGCGTTCGTCCTGCTGCACGCGAGTGTCGTGGGCTGGTTCGTGGTGCGCCGGATGGAGGGTCCGCCGGACTGGACGCGTCATCTGGTGGTGCCGGTGGTGGGGGCGGTGATCCTGATCGCGGTGATGGTGGAGGCGACGACCTCGGCCCAGGTGGTGGGTGTGGTGTGGCTGGGTGTGGGGCTGGTGGTGCTGGCGGTGCGGTGGGAGCGGCCGGGGGAGTTGTAGGACGGACCGGCGGGCCGTCGCGGGGCCCGCTGTCGGACCCGGCCGATACGCTCCCCCGTATGGCTCTCAACACGTCTCCGGAAGCCCCCCTGCCGGTGGGTGAGGTCTCACGGCTGATCGGGGGCTGGATCGACCGGCTCGGCGCGGTCTGGGTGGAGGGGCAGATCACCCAGATGTCGCGGCGGCCGGGGCAGGGCGTGGTCTTCATGACCCTGCGCGACCCGTCGCACGACATCTCGGTGAGCGTGACCTGCTTCCGGCAGGTCTTCGACGCGGTGGCCGATGTGGTGTCGGAGGGCGCCCGGGTCGTGGTGCACGCCAAGCCGGAGTGGTACGCGCCCCGGGGGCAGCTCTCCCTGCGGGCGGCGGCGATACGGCCGGTCGGCGTGGGCGAGCTGCTGGTCCGCCTGGAGCAGCTGAAGCGGAGCCTGGGCGCGGAGGGCCTGTTCGCCTTGGACCGGAAGAGACCGCTGCCGTTCCTGCCGCACCGGGTGGGGCTGGTCTGCGGCCGGGCGTCGGCGGCCGAGCGGGATGTGCTGGAGGTCTCCCGGCGGCGCTGGCCCGCGGTCCGGTTCGAGGTGCGCAATGTGGCCGTCCAGGGGGTGCACGCGGTGCCGCAGGTGGTCGCCGCGGTCAAGGAGCTGGACGAGCACTCCGAGGTCGATGTGATCGTGGTGGCCCGCGGCGGGGGCAGTGTGGAGGATCTGCTGCCGTTCTCGGACGAGCAGCTGATCCGGGCGGTGGCCGACTGCCGGACACCGGTGGTCTCCGCCATCGGCCACGAACCGGACTCGCCGCTGCTGGACCTGGTCGCGGATCTGCGGGCGTCGACGCCGACGGACGCGGCGAAGAAGGTCGTCCCGGACGTCGGCGAGGAGTTGGAGCGGGTACGGCAGCTCCGGGACCGGGCCCTGCGCACGGTCCGGGGCGTGCTCGACCGGGAGGAGCGGGGCCTGGCCCACGCCCTGGCCAGACCCGCGATGGAGCGGCCGCACCGGATGGTGGACGAGCGGGCGGCCGAACTGGACGCGCTGACCGCGCGGGCCCGGCGGGTCGTGGGGCATCTGCTGGACCGGGCCGACTCGGAGCTTTCGCACACCTGGGCCCGGGTGGTGTCGCTCTCCCCCGCCGCGACACTGGAGCGGGGGTATGCGGTGCTCCAGCGGCTGGACGGCGCCGTGGTGCGCTCCTCCGGCGATGTGGGCGACGGGGACGAGCTGCGGGCCCGGGTGGCGGAGGGCGAGTTCGCGGTACGGGTCACGGGGCCGCCGACCGCCGGATAGCCACCGCGCGGGGGCCTGGGGCACGGGGCGGGTCCCCGATGTCCCCCGATGCCCGGCCGGGCGCCGGGACGGGATCGGAAACCACGAGAAGACCAGGAACCCGGGAACCCGGGAAATCCGGGACCGGGGAAAGGGAAGAAGAGGACCACATGGCCGGGAAGACGGAGAAGACGGAGTCCGCCGAGGCGGCGGCGGAGGCGTCGGAGCGCGCCGCCCTCGGCTACGAGCAGGCCCGCGACGAGCTGATCGAGGTCGTACGGCGGCTCGAGGCGGGCGGTACGACGCTGGAGGAGTCGTTGGCGCTCTGGGAGCGGGGCGAGGAGCTGGCGAAGGTCTGCCGGCACTGGCTGGAGGGCGCGCGGGCGCGTCTGGACGCGTCGCTGGCGGCGGAAGGCGACGGCTAGCCCGCCGGGGCCGGGAGCGGCGGTGCCGGTTCGGAGGTCGCGCCTCGGCCCTCCGGGTGCCGTACGCGGTCCGCGGCCCGCCTGTGGCCGGTCGCGTGGTTCCGGCCCCTCTGCCATCGGCGATGGGAACCCCCGGGCACCTCGGCTCTCCGGGACGCCTCCCCGAAGACCCGGGGCTCGCCCGGCGACCTGATCTTGTTCGCCGTCTGCGGTCCGCGGCCCGTGGTCGGCTTGTCGCGCGGTTCCCCGCGCCCCTGAGCCTTCGGCGACGGGGCCGAGCCCCCGGTTCCCTCGCCCTCGACGGGTCGAGCGGCTTCCCGTACCCGGAACGACCAGGCGTGCGATGGGTCACATGCACACCCCTCGGCCCAAGTAGTTGAAATTTAATCTATTGCGCTACGGTTGGACCCTCCGTACCTCCCCCCACGGATCACACCGGAAGGTTTTGCCGCTATGCCCATGGCCCTCGACCCCAACGCCCAGGACCTGCTCTTCCGCGAGGCCCGTACGACCAGCGCCTTCACCGGCGAGGACGTGAGCGACGAGCAGATCCAGGAGATCTACGACCTGGTGAAGTTCGGGCCGACGGCCTTCAACCAGACCCCGCTGCGGGTCGTGCTCGTCCGCTCCGACGAGGCCCGGGCCCGGCTGCTGCCGCATATGTCGGACGGCAACCGGGAGAAGACCGGCGCCGCCCCGCTGGTGGCGATCCTCGCCGCCGACAACGAGTTCCACGAGGAGCTGCCGGAGCTGCTGCCGCACTTCCCGCAGGCCAAGGACCTCTTCTTCGCCGAGCGGCCGGTGCGTGAGCACTCCGCCGGGATGAACGCCGCCCTTCAGGCCGCGTACTTCATCGTGGGTGTCCGGGCGGCCGGACTGGCGGCCGGGCCGATGTCCGGCTTCGACCACGAGGCCGTCCAGCGGGAGTTCCTGGACGACGACCACACCCCGCTGATGATCGTGAACATCGGCCGTCCGGCCGGGGACGCCGCGTTCCCCCGCTCGCCCCGGCTGGCGTACGACACGGTCGTCACCACCGTCTGAGCCACCGCGCGCCGACGCGGGAACAGAGCGACGGGGCCGCCGCACCTTCCGGGTGCGGCGGCCCCGTCGTCGTATGTTCGCGCGATCAGGACTTGGGCGACGGCGCGGTAGACGCGGGCCAGGACGGCTGACCCTTCGGAATGGTCGAGCCGCCCTTCAGGGCCTCCGCCATCTCGGTCAGCCGGGCCAGCGGGGCCGTACCGGTGACGACCGTGGTGACCCCCTTGTCACGGAAGACCAGGGCGTCGTACTTGGGACCGGTCCAGTGCTCCCACGGCACCCCGTTGACCAGCTGGGTCCGGCCGGTGCTGGTCGCCTTGAGCGTCACCTTCGAGACGTACTTGGCGTACGGCTGGGTCGACTGCTCGATCGCCACGTACTCCCGGTCCGGGTCGAGGAAGCCCAGATGCCAGGCCGCGCCCGCGTTCCGGTCGTACCGCACCGAGGTCGGCTTCCAGCCCTGGGGCAGCCCCTCGGGGGCCATCACCGGGTAGGGCGCCGCCCGCTGGGCGGTCACCAGCTCGACCCGGTAGTCGACCGGCTTCATCCGGTCCTCTTCGTCGTTCGGGAGGAAGAGATAGATCACCGCGACGACGAGCCCGACGACCGTCATCGACAGCACCATGTCCCGCACCGTCTGTTTGCCTCGCATACCTGCCACGGGTCCATGGTCGCATCCGGGTCGCGCGCTCAAACGTGGGCCCCACTGCTCATTGTGTCGACCTGAAGATAGAGTCGAAGCACCCTCATTCCGGCCGTCGCCGTACAGAAAGGTGCGCTCCGATGACCGAGCACAATCTGCCGCCCCATCTGGAGGTCTCGCCCGAGGCCCCCGACCGCAATCTCGCCCTCGAACTGGTGCGGGTCACCGAGGCGGCCGCGATGGCCGCGGGCCGCTGGGTCGGCCGCGGTGACAAGAACGGCGCCGACGGGGCCGCGGTCAAGGCCATGCGCACCCTGGTCCACACCGTCTCGATGAACGGCGTCGTCGTCATCGGCGAGGGCGAGAAGGACGAGGCGCCGATGCTCTTCAACGGGGAGCGGATCGGCGACGGCACCGGAGCGGAGTGCGATATCGCCGTCGACCCGATCGACGGTACGACGCTCACCGCCAAGGGCCAGCCGAACGCGATCGCCGTACTCGCGGCGGCCGACCGGGGCGCGATGTTCGACCCGTCGGCGGTCTTCTACATGGACAAGCTGGTCACCGGCCCGGAGGCGGCGGACTACGTCGACATCGACGCGCCCGTCCCGGTCAACATCCGGCGGGTCGCGCGGGCCAAGGGCTGTATGCCCGAGGACGTCACCGTCGTGGTCCTGGACCGGCCGCGGCACGAGGGCATCGTCAAGGAGATCCGGGAGACCGGCGCGCGGATCAAGTTCATCTCCGACGGCGACGTGGCCGGGGCGATCATGGCGGTCCGGGACGGTACCGGCGTGGATCTGCTGATGGGTATCGGCGGTACGCCCGAGGGCATCATCACCGCCTGTGCGATCAAGTGCCTCGGCGGCACGATCCAGGGCAAGCTCTGGCCCAAGGACGATGCCGAGCGGCAACGCGCCCTGGACGCGGGGCACGACCTCGACCGGGTGCTCTCCACCGACGACCTGGTCGCCGGGGACAACGTCTTCTTCGTCGCGACCGGGATCACGGACGGCGAGCTGCTGCGCGGGGTGCGCTACCGGGCCGAGACCGCGACCACCCAGTCGCTGGTGATGCGCTCCAAGTCGGGCACGATCCGGCAGATCGACTCCACCCACCGGCTGTCCAAGCTCCGCGCCTACAGCCAGATCGACTTCGACCGGGCCCAGTAGAGCCCAGTAAACCGTTCGGCCCGCCGGCCGCCCGACCGGGTCCGAAGCCGACCGCCCGGCCCGGTGCGGCGCCGTCCGGCCGATCCGGTGGCCCGCGCCGTCGCCGCCCGGGCCACCGGGCACGAGACCGTCCGGGCCGCGCCCTAGGCCGTGTCGTCAAAATGGCGCTGTCCGCCCGAAGGGCGGGGCCTGCGGCGTCCGGTGCGTGCAGTCCGCGATGGCGGTGGGGGTCCCCTCGGCGGAGCCAGGGGGCGGTTTCCCTCGTACTGGACGTACTCGGGAAATCCCGACAACGCTGGGGGCGCCCCCGTGCCCGAAGGGCTACGGGGGAGAATGTGCGTGCCGGGCGTCGCGGGCCAGTCGCAATTTTGACGACACGGCCTAGGCCGCCGCGGTCTTCTTGGCCTCGGCGGCCCGGCGCCGGCGCCGGGCCAGCAGCACCCGGCGCTCCGCGGCGGTCAGTCCGCCCCAGACGCCGTACGGCTCGGGCTGGAGCAGGGCGTGGTCCCGGCATTCGACCATCACCGGGCAGCGGGCGCAGACCCGCTTGGCGGCCTCCTCACGGGAGAGCCGGGCGGCCGTCGGCTCCTTGGAGGGGGCGAAGAACAACCCGGCCTCGTCCCTCCGGCACACGGCCTCCGCGTGCCAGGGCCCGTCTAGGTCTTCCCTGTCCTTCCCGGCGGGTACCCGCTGGGAAGGCACGGCGGCCACCTGCAAGGACTGGTACGGCAGTTGCAGCACGGGTCTACTCCTGACGACGGCTTCGCGAGCGAGAGACGATGCAGCAGTCCCTACCCGCTGTACGCACGCCTATGCACTGAGTGGCACCCGGTTCCGGCGCACGGCGCCGCGCACAGGGGCTCATGACCGGAAACCGCCCCTGTCACGCGCCTGCCCCGACCCCGCTCAGCTCAGGTATTTCCGCAGGCGGTTGTGGAGGTCGGCGACCCGGCGGCCACGCTTGGGCCGGGCCTCGACATTGCCGAAAACCGCATATCCGTTCACGATCACCACCGGCGCGTCCGGATCGTCCGCCTCCGCTCCGCGGATCTCGAAGCTGCCGAGGATCCCGCTGCCGGTGCCGCGCAGGCTGATGTTCTCCGGGACCCGTACCTCCACATTGCCGAAGACGGAGGTCGCGTTGATCACCGTGACGCGCTGCTGGAACAGGGCCTCGGTGAGGTCGATCTCGATACTGCCGAAGATCGAGTAGGCGTTGGTCCGGGGCCCTATGCTCCAGCGGCCCTTGCGGACGGTGCTGGAGCAGAAGGCGAGCAGGTTCGCCGCGGGGGACGCTTCCGCCTCGGGGCCGTAGGCGTACGGGGCGGAGCCGCCGGTCCTGGCGGGCGCCTGCGGGAGGTCGTGGACGATGGGCTGCAACTCGCCCAGCGTCTTGGCCCGGTAGACGGCCTCGACCCGCTCGGAGTGCTCCTCCGCGTCCAGCCGGCCCTCGGCCAGCGCGTCGCGGAGGATGTCGGCGATCCGGTCGCGGTCGGCGTCCGACGCGCGGATCGAGCCGGGGGTCGCGGGGGCGGGCGCGGGACCGGGCGCTGCGGGGGCGGTGGGCTGCTGGGGGCGGTGCTTGGAGAGGTCCACGGACCCAGGGTAGCGATACGCGATAGATCGCGACCAGGGGCAATACCCCGGGAAGGCCCGGGTTCCCGGTGGGGCGATCCCCTACGGGGCGGCGGGGGCGGCGCTACTGAGCCTTACCTCACAAGCCCGGCCCCGGGCGCGCGTTCTACCCTGGGGGGCGCGCCGTCGCCCATCGATGCCGTCCAGTTTTTTCCGCTGTGTGAGGAATAGCCGCTATGCCGGAATTCGTGTACTCCGATCTGCTCCCGCTGGGAGAGGACACCACTCCCTACCGCCTGGTGACCTCCGAGGGCGTCTCCACCTTCGAGGCGGACGGACGGACCTTCCTCAAGGTGGAGCCGGAGGCCCTGCGCAGGCTCGCCGCCGAGGCGATGCACGACATCTCCCACTATCTGCGGCCGGCGCACCTGACCCAGCTGCGGCGGATCGTGGACGACCCGGAGGCGTCGTCCAACGACAAGTTCGTGGCGCTCGACCTGCTCAAGAACGCCAATATCGCCGCCGCGGGTGTCCTGCCCATGTGCCAGGACACCGGTACGGCGATCGTGATGGGCAAGCGGGGCCAGAACGTCCTCACCCCGGGCCGTGACGAGGAGGCCCTGTCGCGCGGCGTCTTCGACGCGTACACCAAGCTCAATCTCCGCTACTCCCAGATGGCCCCGCTGACCATGTGGGAGGAGAAGAACACCGGCTCCAACCTGCCCGCGCAGATCGAGCTGTACGCCACCGACGGCGGCGCCTACAAGTTCCTCTTCATGGCCAAGGGCGGCGGCTCGGCCAACAAGTCGTTCCTCTACCAGGAGACCAAGGCGGTCCTCAACGAGACCGCGATGATGCGGTTCCTGGAGGAGAAGATCCGCTCCCTGGGCACGGCCGCGTGTCCCCCGTACCACCTGGCGATCGTCGTCGGCGGCACCTCGGCCGAGTACGCGCTGAAGACCGCCAAGTACGCCTCCGCCCACTACCTGGACGAGCTGCCGACCGAGGGTTCCCCGACCGGCCACGGCTTCCGGGACCAGGAGCTGGAGCAGAAGGTCTTCGAGCTGACCCAGCGGATCGGGATCGGCGCGCAGTTCGGCGGCAAGTACTTCTGCCACGACGTACGCGTGGTCCGGCTGCCCCGGCACGGCGCGTCCCTGCCGGTCGCCATCGCCGTCTCCTGCTCCGCCGACCGGCAGGCGGTCGCCAAGATCACCGCCGAGGGCGTCTTCCTGGAGCAGCTGGAGACCGACCCGGCGCGCTTCCTGCCCGACACCACGCACGAGCAGCTCGACGACGGCGGCGACGTGGTCCGGATCGACCTCAACCGGCCCATGGACGAGGTGCTGGCCGAGCTGACCAAGTACCCGGTCAAGACCCGGCTCTCGCTCACCGGTCCGCTGGTCGTGGCGCGCGACATCGCCCACGCCAAGATCAAGGAGCGGCTGGACGCGGGCGAGGAGATGCCGTCGTACCTGAAGGACCACCCGGTCTACTACGCGGGCCCCGCGAAGACCCCCGAGGGGTACGCCTCCGGCTCCTTCGGGCCCACCACGGCGGGCCGGATGGACTCCTACGTGGAGCAGTTCCAGGCGGCGGGCGGCTCCAAGGTGATGCTGGCCAAGGGCAACCGGAGCAAGCAGGTCACCGACGCCTGCGCGGCGCACGGCGGCTTCTACCTCGGGTCCATCGGCGGCCCCGCGGCCCGGCTCGCCCAGGACTGCATCAAGAAGGTCGAGGTCGTGGAGTACGAGGAGCTGGGCATGGAGGCGGTCTGGCGGATCGAGGTGGAGGACTTCCCGGCGTTCGTCGTGGTCGACGACAAGGGGAACGACTTCTTCACCGAGCCCGCGCCCGCGCCGACGTTCAGCTCGATCCCGGTCCGGGGCCCCGGCCTGGGCTGAGGCCATGGGCGGGCCCTGCGGCCGGACGACCGGCCGCGACCCCGCCGCCGGTGGCCGCCCCGTCCCCGGAGGCGGCCACCGGCGCGGGTGGCACGTCAGGCGAACCGCTGGTTCGCCGCGCCCGTACAGGGACGCAGCCGCAGCGGCGCGCGGGACGCCTCATGGGTGGCGCAGAGCGACGGCGCGGCGGCCGGGCGCAGGGTGCCGTCCGAGGAGCCCGTGAAGCGCTGGTTGGCGGCGCCGGAGCAGTTCCAGACGATCAGTTCGGCGCCGGTACGATAATCGGCTCCGGGTACGTCCAGGCAGCGGTCCTGGGTGAGTTCGGTGTGGACCGAGCCCGCGGCCGGATCCTGCCACCAGCCCTGGTTGCGGCCGTCGTGGCACTCCCAGCCGACCGTCCTGGTCCCGTTGCGGGTCACCGACGCCTCGACGTCGGCGCATTCACCGGTGGCCTGGTTCCGCAGCGGTTTGAAGACGTCGTCCCAGGCGAGTGGGCGCAGTACGGGCCTGCCGTCGGAGCCGGACTCGGCGCAGCTGCCCTCCCGGGCGCCGGAGCCGTAGATCTGGGTCAGACAGGCGGCGAAGGCGGCGTGGCCCCGGGCGTTGGGGTGGAAGGACTGCCGGGCCGTGTTCTCGTCCGGCGGGAACGGGTTGGACAGCTCCAGATGGAGGCCGCGGGCCCAGGTGTCCTCCATGCAGACCTCGTGGCCGTGGAAGAGGCGCGAGTTGTCGAGATAGGTCGCGCCGGTCGTACGGGCGGCCTGGCGCATGCCCTTCTCGAAGGCCGGTACGGCGGTGTTCCGGGCCCAGACCGTATCGGCGTCGTACCCCATTCCGCCGCAGATCAGCTTGCCGGGGAACTTGGGGTTGTCCCGGAAGTCGGGTCCTATGGGGCCGGGGTAGCCCATCACGACCAGCTTGTAGTCGGTGTCCGCGTACCCCGCGCCGCGCATCACGGTCCGCAGGTCCCGGACGGTCGCCTCCACCTTGGGCACCAGGGCGTCCACCCGGGCCTGCCAGCCGGGGCCGTACTTGGGCGCGCACGGTCCCTGGAGGGTGACGTACCGGACCACGCAGTCGGTCATCACGGGGCCGAACTGGAGGTCGTCGTTGGCCCCGGCGACCAGCAGCACCATCTTGATCCGGGTATTGCGGGCCTTGATGGCCAGATTGTCGCTCTGGACCAGCTCGTCCGCGTACTGCTTCTGGCCGCCGATCCGGATATTGCCGGTGTAGGCGCCGGAGCAGGCGACGTTGAAGGTGACGTCGGCGGGGATGCCGGTGCGGTGGATGGCGGCGTCGGGCGAGCGGTGGCACCAGTTGGACGGGCCGTCGGTGCCGGGCTCGTAGGGCGTGCCGACGCCCTCGCCGGAGATCTCGCTGTCGCCGAGGGAGATCAGTCCGGTCTTGCGGTCGGCGAGCGGGCGTTCGGCGGGGCTGCCGTAGAGCTTCACGGCCTCGGCGGCGCGGATGGTCTCCAGTTCGGGCGGGAGCGGTACGGCCGCGGCCGACGCGGGTGCGGCGGCGGTCGTCGCGGCGGTACGTCCCTGGTCCGCTCCAGCGCTCGGCGCGCTCAGTCCGACGAGTCCGGCCGCGAACGCGGCGACGGCGGCGATCCCGGTACGGAGTCTCCGCTGGGTGGTGCGTTTTCCGTTGGTCATGTGCGCCTCCCCGGCTCTTGGGTTACCCCGGGTTCTACTGGCTGGTAGCGCACAGGGGAATAGCCAGAACCAGACAAGTGCTCACCTTTTCAGGAGCCTTGCAGGAGCCATCAGGAGGTACACAGCCCATGTCCGTATCGGAATCCGGCGTATCCCACGGCGCGGACGGCCCCGGCGGCGGTCCGGCCGGCGACGGCGGGCGGTACCGCGTCGAACACGACTCGATGGGCGAGGTCCGGGTCCCGGCCGACGCCAAGTGGCGGGCCCAGACCCAGCGGGCCGTGGAGAACTTCCCCGTCTCGGGACAGCGGCTGGAACGCTCCCATATCGCGGCCCTGGCCCGGATCAAGGCGGCGGCGGCGACGGTCAACGCCCGGCTGGGCGTGCTGGACGAGGACGTCGCGGCGGCGATCTCGGCGGCGGCGGACGAGGTCGCGGCCGGCCGGTGGGACGACCAGTTCCCGGTGGACGTCTTCCAGACCGGTTCCGGTACGTCGTCCAATATGAATATGAACGAGGTGCTCGCGACCCTCGCGGAGGAGCGGCTGGGGCGGCCGGTCCACCCCAATGACCAGGTCAACGCCTCCCAGTCGTCCAACGACGTGTTCCCGTCCTCCATCCATATCGCCGCCACGGCGGCGGTCACCGGTGAACTCGTCCCGGCGCTGGAGCATCTCGCGGGCGCGCTGGAGCGCAAGGCGGTCGAGTTCGCGCCGGTGGTGAAGTCCGGCCGGACACATCTGATGGACGCCACGCCCGTCACCCTCGGGCAGGAGTTCGGCGGCTACGCGGCCCAGGTGCGGTACGGCGTGGAGCGGCTGCGGGCCGCGCTCCCCCGCCTCGCCGAACTGCCGCTGGGCGGTACGGCGGTGGGCACCGGCATCAACACCCCGCCCGGTTTCTCGGCGGCGGTGATCGCGGAGGTCGCGGCGGCGACCGGGCTGCCGCTGACCGAGGCCCGGGACCACTTCGAGGCCCAGGGCGCGCGGGACGGGCTGGTCGAGACGTCCGGGCAGCTGCGGACGATCGCGGTCTCCCTGACGAAGATCGCCAACGATCTGCGCTGGATGGCGAGCGGGCCCAGGACCGGGCTGGCCGAGATCGCTCTGCCCGACCTCCAGCCCGGCTCCTCGATCATGCCGGGGAAGGTGAACCCGGTCGTCCCGGAGGCGGTCCTGATGGTCGCCGCGCAGGTCACCGGGAACGACACCACGGTGGCCGTGGCCGGGGCCGCGGGCAACTTCGAGCTGAACGTGATGCTGCCGGTGATGGCGAAGAACCTGCTGGAGTCGGTCCGGCTGCTGGCGGCGGCGTCCCGGCTGCTGGCCGACCGCACGGTCGACGGTGTGACCGCGAACGTGGAGCGGGCCCGGGAGTACGCGGAGTCGTCACCGTCGGTGGTGACGCCGCTGAACAAGTACATCGGGTACGAGGAGGCGGCGAAGGTCGCGAAGCGGTCGCTGGCGGAGCGGAAGACGATCCGCGAGGTGGTGCTGGAGTCGGGCTATGTGGAGCGGGGCGATCTGACCCTGGAGCAGCTGGACGAGGCGCTGGATGTCCTCCGTATGACAAGGCCGTGATTTCCGGGGCGCGGTGAGGGCGGGGGTGCCGCTTCGGGCGCCCCCGCCGGGCGCGCCGGCGCTCCGCGCGCGGGGCCGCGGCGGGACGCGGTTCCTCGGTAAAAGCGGCGGGGCGTACGGGCGCGAACACTAAAATCCCGTCATGAGTGGCAACGAGCAGCAGACGGAGGCGGAACCGGCGCGGCGGTGGCGGGCGGGGGAGCACATCCTCTGGCGGTACCGGGACCACGGCGGGCCCGGCAGACCCGGCGGCGATCCCGGGTTCGCGATCTGCCGTCCGGTGACCGTCGTCCGGGACTCCCCCGAGCTGCTGGCGGTCTGGCTGGCGCCCGATACCGAGTGCGTGCGTCCGGCGCTGGTCGCGGACGGCTCCCCGCTGCACGAGCAACCGCTGGCCACCCGCTACACCGCGCCGCGTACCGCCGTACGGGACCGCTGGCGGGGCGCCGGGGTGCTCAAGCTCGCCCGGCCCGGTGATCCGTGGTCGGTCTGGCTGTTCTGGGACGAGGACTGGGCCTTCCGGAGCTGGTACGTCAATCTGGAGGAGCCGCGTACCCGGTGGAGTGAGGGCATCGACTCCGAGGATCACTTTCTGGACATCTCGGTATTCCCGGACCGTAGTTGGCTGTGGCGGGACGAGGACGAGTTCGCCGAGGCCCAGCGCGCGGGGCTGATGGGGGCGGAGAAGGCCGATCGGGTGCGCCGGGCGGGCCGGGCCGCGGTGGCGGCGCTGAGGGCCTGGGAGGCGCCCTTCTCGGACGGCTGGGAACACTGGCGGCCCGACCCTTCGTGGGAGGTGCCGGAGCTGCCCGCGAGCTGGGGGCGCACGCCCGCGCGCGCGACCCTCTGAGCGCGGCGCCGTACGGCCCGCGCGCCCGGGAGACCTCCGAGCACCGGACACCATGACCGGCGCTCCCGTCAAAGCGGCGCGCGGAGCGGAGCCCGTACCGAAAGAGGGACAAAAACCGCCACGGCGGAGCAGATGTGCGACTTCTTGCCCAGATGTGACCGAGATCGCGTCCTCAATCTGTCCGACTCCGGTCCGAGAACGTACTCCGGCGTGAAGGACGTCGTGAGACTCTTGATGCGCCCCCAGGGGGCAAACGTAGGATCGTCGTCCACAAGGCTCGCCGTTCGGGGACTGTTCGGTAACCATGGAGCGCAGCGCACGACCTGACCGTGAGTCATCGGCGGGCCGGCGGCCGGCCGACGCGGCGGGCGCCGTCCGCCGGTTCAGCAGCAGCATGTCGTCACACGCAGCACACTCAGCACACGCATCACGAGACAGGTCACTACGAGGGGGTGGAGCCGTGCGGGAGGTCTGGCACCTCGTCGGCGTCGCCCGCGGAGCGGTCGTACGGTCCCCCGGGGCGTACGCATCGCCCACCCGGCCCAGATGGACGGAATCCCACGCGTGACGGAGCAGCCCACCTCCCATGAAGGCCGGCAGCCACTGGCCGCCCGGTCGCAGGAACGCACCCGGCCGCGCACCGAG
The DNA here is from genome assembly GCF_040641415.1 of Streptomyces sp. NPDC020875. Taxonomy (NCBI): domain Bacteria; kingdom Bacillati; phylum Actinomycetota; class Actinomycetes; order Kitasatosporales; family Streptomycetaceae; genus Streptomyces; species Streptomyces sp. NPDC020875. Next base: position 160,685 of record NZ_JBFADP010000002.1, read on the forward strand.
GCGGCCGGCGGCGCGGCGGTCTCCGCCGCGCTCTCCTCACCCGTCCCGGCGCCGAACGGTCCGGTCGGCGGGGGTGTGCCGCATCCTCCCGGCGGTCCGGCGACCGCTCCGGGCGGACCCGGCGCGCCCGGTGGCCCCGGTGGTCCCGGAGTGCCGCCCGGTACGCCCGATCCGGCCGGAGCCGCCCGGCGCGAGGGCGACCGGCTGCGTTTCGTGGGCGCGGCGACCCGGCGGATCGCCCGCGGTATAGACCTGGACGAGATCGTGCTGGGCCTCTGCCGGGCCACGGTGCCGACGTTCTCCGACGCGATCCTGGTCTATCTGCGCGATCCGCTGCCGGTCGGCGACGAGCGCCCGGTCTCCCCGTTCGTCCTCCGGCTCCGCCGCACGGACCGGCTGCGTTTAGCTGAGGACGGTGCCGACTTCGGTGGTACGGGCCTGCTGCCCGTCATCGATCAGCACAACGAACTCACCCCCGCGGCCGAGCACTGCGAGGTCCGCTCCGGCGGCGCGCTCTCGGAGGTGCTGCGCGGGGTCAGGCCCGTCTTCGGCGACTCGGCGGCGGCCCGCGCAGCGCTGCCCGAACTGCTGGGCGCGGACCGTACGGTGCCCAACGGCCACCGGGCGATCCTGGCCCCGCTGCGGGGACGGCGCCGGGTGATCGGCGCCGCGGTCTTCCTGCGCCGTCCGGACCGGCCCGCCTTCGAGACCAACGATCTGCTGGTCGCCGCCCAGCTCGCCACGCATACGGCGCTGGGCATCGACAAGGCGGTGCTGTACGGCCGGGAGGCGTATATCGCGGACGAGTTGCAGCGGACCATGCTGCCGGACTCCCTGCCGCAGCCGACCGGGGTCAAGCTGGCCTCGCGCTATCTGCCCGCGGCCGAGACGGCCCGGGTCGGCGGCGACTGGTACGACGCGATTCCGCTCCCCGGCAGCCGGGTCGCGCTCGTCGTCGGTGATGTCATGGGCCATTCCATGACCTCCGCCGCGATCATGGGCCAGCTGCGGACCACGGCCCAGACGCTGGCCGGGCTGGATCTGCCGCCGCAGGAGGTTCTGCACCACCTCGACGAGCAGGCCCAGCGGCTCGGTACCGACCGGATGGCCACCTGCATGTACGCGGTGTACGACCCGGTCTCGCACCGGATCACCATCGCCAACGCGGGCCACCCGCCGCCCATCCTGCTCCATCTGGGCGGCCGGGCCGAGGTGCTCCGGGTGCCCTCCGGCGCGCCGATCGGTGTCGGCGGGGTCGACTTCGAGGCCGTGGAACTGGACGCCCCGGCCGGGGCCACCCTGCTGCTCTACACCGACGGGCTGGTGGAGTCCCGGCTGCGGGACGTCTGGACCGGGATCGAGCAGCTGCGGGAGCGGCTGCACGCCACCGCGCAGCTCACCGGCTCGGACCACGCCCCGCCGCTGGAGGCGCTCTGCGACGATGTCCTCGACATGCTGGGACCCGGTGACCGGGACGACGACATCGCCCTCCTCGCGGCCCGTTTCGACGGGATCGCGCCCAGTGACGTCGCCTATTGGTTCCTGGAACCGGAGGACGCCGCCCCGGGCCGGGCCCGCCGGCTGGCCCGGCGGGCGCTGACCCGCTGGGGCCTGGAGGAGCTGTCGGACTCGGTGGAACTGCTGGTCAGCGAAGTGGTGACCAACGCGGTCCGGTACGCGGAGCGCCCGGTCACGCTACGGCTGCTGCGGACCGACGTCCTGCGCTGCGAGGTCGGCGACGACTCGCCGCAGCTGCCCAGGCAGCGCAAGGCGCGGGACACCGACGAGGGCGGGCGCGGGCTGTTCCTGGTGAACCGGCTGGCCAGACGGTGGGGAGCGACTCGGCTCTCCAGCGGCAAGGTGGTCTGGTTCGAGCTGCCGACCCGGCCGTAAGGCACCCGGCCCCGATCGCCCCGCCGGTTCCCCGGAACCGGCGGGGCGATCGGCGTACGGCGACCGGCGCGCGGCGGCCGGTCCCGAGCGGGGGTGACGGTGGGTGACGGTCCCGCCCGGGTTCGCCCGGGCGGCGGCACCCGGACGGCGACCAGTTGCCGACATGGTGTCGGCGGCGTGTACTGGGGTACACGGCGGCCGTAGCGACCCAGCCATGTCTCCCGACGGGAGTACGCTCGTGACCGAAACCCCCTACACCACCAACAACGTCGGCATTCCGGTGGAGAGCGACGAGCACTCCCTCTCCGTCGGCCCCGACGGCCCGGTCCTGCTCCAGGACCACTATCTGATCGAGAAGATGGCCCAGTTCAACCGGGAACGGGTCCCCGAGCGGGTGGTGCACGCCAAGGGCTCGGGTGCGTACGGCTTCTTCGAGGTGACGAACGACGTCAGCCAGTTCACCAAGGCCGATGTCTTCCAGCCCGGGAAGCGCACCGAGATGCTGGCCCGGTTCTCCACCGTCGCCGGTGAGCTGGGCTCCCCCGACACCTGGCGCGACCCGCGCGGCTTCGCGTTGAAGTTCTACACGGAGCACGGCAACTACGACATGGTCGGCAACAACACGCCGGTCTTCTTCGTCCGGGACGCGCAGAAGTTCCAGGACTTCATCCGCTCGCAGAAACGCCATCCGGCGACCGGGCTCCGCAACAACGACATGCAGTGGGACTTCTGGACCCTCTCACCGGAATCCGCCCACCAGGTGACGTGGCTGATGGGCGACCGCGGCGTCCCGAAGTCGTACCGGCATATGAACGGCTACAGCTCCCACACCTATATGTGGGTCAACGGCGGTGGCGAACGGTTCTGGGTGAAGTACCACTTCAAGACCGACCAGGGCATCGACTTCCTCACCCAGGCCGAGGCGGACGAGCTGGCCGGGCACGACGCGGACCGGCACCGCCGGGATCTGTACGAGTCGATCGAGTCGGGGAACGCCCCGAGCTGGACGCTTTATATGCAGATCATGCCGTTCGACGACGCGCCGGACTACCGCTTCAACCCCTTCGACCTCACGAAGGTGTGGCCGCACGGCGACTATCCGCTGATCGAGGTCGGCCGGATGGTGCTGGACCGCAATCCGGAGGACTACTTCGTCCATATCGAGCAGGCCGCGTTCGAGCCGTCGAACCTGGTCCCCGGTATCGGACCGTCGCCGGACAAGATGCTGCTCGGGCGGCTGTTCTCCTATCCGGACACCCACCGGTACCGGATCGGCCCGAACTACACCCAGCTCCCGCCGAACCGGGCGCGGTCGGCGGTCAACTCGTACGCCAAGGACGGCCCGATGCGGTACGAGCCCGCGAACACGGCCCGGCCGTACGCGCCCAACTCGTACGGCGGACCCGCGGCCGACACCGACCGGTTCGGGGAGATCGCGGGCTGGGCGAGCGCCGGGGAAATGGTCCGGGAGGCGTACTCCCTGCACCGGGACGACGACGACTGGGGCCAGCCCGGCACGCTGGTCAGGGACGTGCTGGACGACGCGGCCCGGGACCGGCTGGTGTCGAACATCGCCGGGCATCTCCTCCAGGGCGTCTCCCGGCCGGTGTTGGAGCGGGCGTTCCAGTACTGGCGGAATGTGGACGCCAAGCTGGGCGACCGGGTCGCGGAGGCGGTCGGCAAGGGCTGACTTGTCGTACGAACGGGCGCACCCTCGCCGGGTGCGCCCGTTCCGCCGGTGGCGTCCGGTACGGCACCGGGTCCGGGCTACGGCAGCACGGTGCAGGGCGGACCCGGTGGGCAGAAGTACCGCAGGGTCGTATCGGCGACCAGCCATCGGGTTTCCCGGTCGCCGCCGTAGACGGCCACCCCGTAGAGCTTTCCGTCGGTGGCCCGGAAGCGGGATTCGAAGACCTGCCAGACGCGTGACTCTCCCTCGTACTGGTACTCCATATGGTGCCCGGAGACCTGGTCCTTGGTGAAGGACCTGAACTCGGCGAGCTCTTTGAATCCCGACAGCTCGCGGACCGTCTTGAAGGACTCTTCGGAGGTGGATCCCTCGACCCTGAAGACGCTGAGATAGCTGTCGAGATTCGGTCCGTTGTAGTCGATCGTGGAGTTGTCGATCACCTCCCGTTTCCAGCCCACGGGGACGGCGGTTCTGAACAAGTTCTTCTCGCGGACCATCCGGTAGCCGGCGGGGGCGGTGGGTCCGACCGCCGACGGGCTGGCGCTGTGGGGCTTCTCCATCGGGGCGGGGTCGTCGGGCTTCCCGTCGTCGGAGGGTTTCAGGAGTGCCGCCGTGAGCGCGATGGTGAAGACGACGACCACGAGGGCCGCCACTCGGAGGACCCGGCCGCCGGGCCGGGTGCTGGTGCGGGACCGGGGCCCGGGCCGACGCGGGGCCGGTGTCCGGGACGACTCCCCGGGTGGCGGGGTGGCGGCGACCGGTCCGTCGTCTTCGGAGCCGTACTCCCAGCTCTGGGCGTCCTCGTTCCAGTACGGTCCGCCGCTGGTCATCGCACCCCCTTGGCGCCCGCGTCGCCGTTCGCCGCCGTGGCCCGCGCGTACTGGCCGACGGCCAGCGCGCTGCCCTCCATCGACTCGATATTGACGCCGCCGTTGCTGATGTGAATGACCTTTTGGACGAATTCATCGGTCTGGTAACCGGCGTCCGCGAGGGCCCGTGTCACGCCGTACGCGATCCGGTCCTGGACGCTCCTGAGGTAGCGGTCGACGTCCATGGTCTGGAAGAGCGATCCGCCCGGCTCGGCGGCGAGTTCCCGGACCGACACCGCCGGGCCCTCGGGCGCCCCGGCGGCGAACTCGCCGGTGAGCCGCCGCCAGCCCCGGACGGCGGGACGGCCGAGGGTGACCAGGGCCTGGCCGGGCGCTCCGGCCATCCGGGTCAGGATGTGGACCGTCTTGCCGAAGGCGTTCTGGTCGGTGAAGGCGTACGCCTCGTGGTCGGCGTCCTTGAAGTCGGCCCGGACCGGGAAGAGCACATGCGGGGCCACCTCCAGCATCAGCATCCGGCCCTGGGTGTGGACCCGGACGAAGACCGTGACGACCAGTTCCTCGTCCCAGCCGCCCACCCCGATCCGCAGGAAGTGCCGGCGCTTCTCGCCGCCCTCCTCGACCGCGCGGGTCCGGTTCAGCTCAAACGAGTCCCGGCCGTACGGCGCGTCCTCGCGGCGCGGCAGCCCTTCCGCCGGGAGGAAGACGCACTCGTCGATCCGCAGTCCGCGCAGCCGGTCCCGGACGACGCGGCCCTCCCGTTCGGCCCACTCGGCCGGTTCGCGCAGCTGCTCCAGGAACGGCCGGACGGCCGTCAGTACCGTCTCGTTCCCGATCGGGCGCCGCTCCTTTGCCGGATCGGGCCGCAGCTCGACCGCGAGGACCCAGGTGTCGTACGCGGTGCCGGACCCGAGGAACGGATGCGCCTCGTGGTACATCACCACGGGGGCGTGCTGCTCGGCCCGGATCCGTTTCTTGACCTGCTGGAACCGGCGCCCGCCGGTGTGCTCCGCCGGGTCGTCGGCCGCGTTCGGGAAGTGGCGTGGGGAGAGTTCGCCCCGCAGGACGCGCACGAAGTGCGTCTGCTGTCCGGCGACACAGCCCGCCATCGCGAGCAGCGCGGCCAGCGCGAGCCACGCCGCCGGCGCGCTCTCCGGCCGCAGGAAGTCCCGGACGGTGGTCAGGATGCCGAGGAGGGGCTTGCCGCTGTCGTCGTCCCGGCCGTCCGGGTCGATCAGGCCGAGACCGACGCCCAGACTGTTGAACACCAGAAGGGCGAGGAGCAGCCGTCCGGCCCAGCGGAGTCCGAAGGCGGGCAGCCGACGGCGGACCAACTGGTCGCCGCCGGTACCGCGGAGCAGCCGCCCGAAGGTCAGCAGCAGTCCGGGAACGACCAGGATCAGCAGCCACCAGCCGGACGCGACGGCTCCGACCGTCAGCAGCGCCAGCACGCCACCGGCCCAGGCCGTCTCCACCCGCCGGGCGCGCAGGGCGTGGGCCAGGACCCGGGCGGCGTCGAACCCGAGGGACGGCGCGGCGAACCGGTGCTTCAGCAGATACAGCTCGTCGATGACCCGGTCCCGGTACTCCGGGTCGATATAGGTCCCCGCGCAGAGCAGCCGGGTGGCCTCGGTCGCGTACGGGGCGACGGGTTCGGGCGGCGCGGTGGTGCCGGGCGGGGTCCGTGGCGGGTCCGGCGGGGGCTGCGGCGACGGTACGTACCCGGTACTCATGGCGCTCCTCCGCGCTCGGCTGTGCGACTGCACACGAACCGGGTTCTGCGCCCGGCTGGGAGATCAGCCTAGGAGCGGTCGGCGGACCGGCCCGGGCCGGTCATACCGTTCCGGACAACTTCTCCACAGATGGGGCGGTTCTGCGACCGTCGCCGTGATCGGGCCGTCCACCGCCACGGCACCTGATAAGGCCCCGATACGACAATGGTGCCCGCGGTCCTCGTCGAGAGGGCCGCGGGCACCACCGGTCGTATGATCCGCCGGGTCAGGGGTCAGGAGTTCGGCGGTCTGATCGGGCGGGAGCCGGGTTCACCGGGGTTGGACGGCTGTCCCCCCGGGCCCCCGGGTCCGCCGGGGCCGCCCGGATCGCCCGGCCCCGGTCCCGGGATGTCGCTCGGGGACGGCGGCGGGGTGCTCGGCCGGGTGCTCGGCGACGGCGACGGGCCCGGGTCGGCGGGCGACTCGGACGTACGCGACGGGGTCGGGTCCGGCTCCTCGCGCGGCTGCTCGGCGCTGGGGGTCGGCGAGGGCTCGCCGCTGTCGGAGGGCGACGGGGAGGGCTCGCCGCGCGCCGGGTCCTCGACCTCCAGGTCGAACCGCTCCCGGGCCTCGGCGGCGCTGAGCGCCTCGGCGGTGTACGCCTTCCAGATCCTGGCCGGTACGCCACCACCGTTGGCGCGGCCGGGGTTGATGGCGTCGGTCAGGGTCTCCTGGCCGGTGCCGTCGGGCCGTTCGCCGAACAGGCCGACGGCGGTCACCAGGTTCGGGGTGTAGCCGACGAACCAGGCGGAACGGTTGTTCTCGGAGGTGCCGGTCTTGCCCGCCGCGTCGTACGACCCCTGGGCGCGGCGGCCCGAGCCGTCCTGGACGACGCCCTCCATGGCGGCGGTGACCGTGTCGGCCGCGCCGCGCGAGAGCACCCGGTCGCCGATCGGGTCCTTCAGCTCGGCCTTGCGGGCCCGGTGCTCGGCGGAGGCGACGATGGAGGGGGTGACCTTCACACCGTGGTTGTCGAGGGTGGCGTAGGCCCCGGCCATGTCCCAGGTGGAGGCGAGCATGGTGCCCAGGGAGACGGCGGGCGCGACGGGGAAGTCCTCGCCGTCGCGGAGCCCGAGGTCGAGGGCGAGTTCCTTGGTCTTCGCCGGGCCGACGTCCACGATCATCTGGGCGTAGACCGAGTTCACCGAGTGGTTGGTGGCCTTCTGGACGGTGATCCGCTCGCCCCAGTTCCGGTTGTCCTCGTTCTGCGGGTTGAACGGGATGTCGCTGCCGACGACGGGGCGCTTGCTGGTGCCGTCGTAGATCGCGTTCAGTCCGATGGGCTCACCGGAGCGGGTGGTGGCCTCGTTCTCCAGGGCGGCGGCGAGGACGAGGGGCTTGAAGGTGGAGGCGGGCTGGTAGTCGCGGCGGGTGGCGTTGGAGAGCCAGTGCTCGGTGGCCCCGACGCCGCCGTAGAGGGCGACGACCTTGCCGGTCTTCGGGTCGACCGAGGTGGCCCCGGCCTGCACGGTGGCGGCCCGCTTGTTCTTCTCGCGGTCCAGCTTGGACTCCAGCTCCTTCTCGACCGCGGCCTCCAGGTCCTTCTGCTTGGCCCGGTCGATATTGAGGGTGATGGTCCAGCCGCCGGCCTTGATGTCCTCCTCGTCGACGCCCTGGCGGGCGAGTTCGGCGTTGGCCGCCTCGACGAGATAGCCGGTCTGGCCCTCCATCCCGGGGGCGGCCTTGGGGGCCTTGGGGACCTGGAACTTCTGGGCGTCCCGGACGGACTTGTCGAGCTTGCCCATCTCGACCATGTTGTCGAGGACGTACCCCCACCGTTCGGTGGCGAGCTTCTTGCCGGTCGGCGAGGCGAGCGCCCAGTCGTACTGGTTGGGGGCCTGGAGCAGGGCGGCGAGATACGCGGCCTGGGAGACGTTCAGCTGGGACGCGTCGACCCGGTAGTACGCCTGCGCCGCGGCCTGGATGCCGTAGGCGCCGCGCCCGAAGTAGCTGGTGTTGACGTACCCGGCGAGGATGTCGTCCTTGGACTTCTCCCGGTCGACCTTGAGTGCGATCACCAGTTCCTTGAGCTTCCGGCTGACCGTCTGCTCCTGGCTGAGGTAGTAGTTCTTGACGTACTGCTGGGTGATGGTCGAGCCACCCTGCTTGCCCTTGCCGGAGATCGTGTTCAGCACACCGCGCGCGGTGCCCTTGAAGTCGATACCGCTGTCTTTGTAGAAGCCCTTGTTCTCGGCGGCGACGAAGGTGAAGCGGACGTCCTGCGGGAGCTGGTCCAGCTCGATGATCTCGCGGTTGATCTCACCGGTACGGGCGAGGACGGTGCCGTCGCTGTACTTGTAGACATTGGACTCCATCTCGGCCTGCGCGTTGGCGGCCGGGACGGGGGTGATCATATAAATCACCGCGAAGGCGCCGATCCCGAGGACGATCAGACCGAGGAAGGTGCCCAGCATCTTCTTCCAGGTGAAGAGGCGGCGTATGCCCGTACGCCCGCTCTTCCCGCCCCGGCGCGTGCCGCGCTGGCGGGCCCGCCGTTCCTCCGCTCGGCCCATGGCTCGTCCGCTCCGCTTCCTCTTCCGCACCGACGTTCTCCCCGCCGTCCCCGGCGGTCCGGGGGCCGGGAGGGGGCCGGGTGGCCCGGTCCGGTCCCACCGCCGTCCGACCGGAGGCGGCTCAGAAAACTAACACCCTTCGACCCGAAAAAATCTGACTGATCCGATCATTTCGGACGTGAGAATCAGCACCTCACGCACAGGAGTCGACGTTCGAGAGGCGCGGATAGTTGCCGGATGGATTAATGTGTAATCACATTGCTAGCAGTGGTTCGCCGCCGGAAGGGCGGACGGCCACGGGTGACACAGGGGGGTTCGATGTCCCACGACATCGCGGCGACGGACCGGCACGACAGACCGGAACAGTCCGTACCGGCGGTACGGGAGTTCCCGGCCCGCAGCATCGGCGGCGGGCTCGCCCTGCTGCTGGGCACGGCCGGAGTCGCCACCGGCGCCCTGCTAGTGGTCGCGGCGGCCCTGGTGGAGTCGGTGGCCGCGCGGGCGACCCTGATCCCCCTGGGCATCGTGGTGGCGACCGCCGCCGCCGTCGCCATGGCCGGGCTGAACATGGTGGCGCCCGGTGAGGCCCGGGTCGTCCAGCTCTTCGGCCGCTACCGGGGCACGATCCGCACCGACGGACTGCGCTGGGTCAATCCGCTCACCTCCCGCGAGCGGATCTCCACCCGGGTCCGCAACCACGAGACCGCCGTCCTCAAGGTCAACGACGCCTACGGCAATCCGATCGAACTGGCCGCCGTGGTCGTCTGGCGGGTCGAGGACACCGCCCAGGCGATGTTCGAGGTGGACGACTTCCTGGAGTTCGTCGCCACCCAGACCGAGGCGGCCGTCCGCCATATCGCCATCGAGTACCCGTACGACGCCCATGACGAGAACGGGCTCTCCCTCCGCGGCAACGCCGAGGAGATCACCGAGAAGCTCGGCCTCGAACTCCACGCCCGGGTCGAGGCGGCCGGGGTCCGGATCATCGAATCCCGGTTCACCCATCTCGCCTACGCCCCCGAGATCGCGTCCGCGATGCTCCAGCGCCAGCAGGCGGGCGCGGTCGTCGCCGCCCGGCGGCAGATCGTGGACGGCGCGGTCGGCATGGTCGAGGCGGCGCTGCACCGGCTGGCGGAGGACGACGTCGTCGATCTCGACCCGGAGCGGAAGGCGGCGATGGTCTCCAACCTGATGGTGGTCCTCTGCGGGGACCGCTCGGCGCAGCCGGTCATCAACACGGGCACGCTCTACCAGTGACCCCGCCGCCCGCGCCGCCGCCCCCTCCCCCACCGCCGCCTCCGCCGCGCAAACAGGTGCTGCTGCGGCTGGACCCGGCGGTGTACGAGGCACTCGCCCGCTGGGCCTCCGACGAACTGCGGAGCGCCAACGCGCAGATCGAGTTCCTGCTCCGCCGGGCCCTGGCGGAGCAGGGCAGACTGCCGGGCGATACGACCCCGATCCGCAGACGGGGACGCCCCCCGAAGGCCGCGCCGGACACGGACACCGGCCGCGACGGGGCCGGAGCGGCCGACGGGGGCGGCGAAGCCGGCCGGGGCGGTGACGAGGGCTGACGCTCCCCGCGGGGAGTCGTACGCGACGTCCGATTACCGCCGGAACCGGCGCCCCCGGTTCGCCAGGATCGGTCACATGAACCGAATCGACGGAAAAGCAGCACTGGTCACCGGCGGCGGACGGGGCATCGGCGCGGCCGTCGCCGTCCGGCTGGCCGAACAGGGCGCCGATGTCGCGATCACCTACACACGGGACGCCGAACGGGCCGCCGCCGCCGTCGCCCGGATCGAGGCCGCCGGGCGGCGGGCGCTCGCCGTCCGGGCCGACAGCGCCGACCCCGACGCGGTCCGGGCGGCGGTCGACCGCGCCGCGAAAGTCTTCGGACGGCTCGACATCCTGGTCAACAACGCCGCCGAATTCACGGTCGCACCGCTGGAGGAGCTGACCGTGGAACAGATCGACCGCACCCTGAAGGTCAACGTCCGGGCCCCCCTGCTGGCCGCCAGAGCCGCCCTGCCGCATATGTCCGACGGGGGCCGGATCATCGGCATCGGCAGCAATGTCGCGAGCTACATCCCCTTCCCCGGCTTCTCCCTCTACTCCACCAGCAAAGCCGCGCTGATCGGCATGACGAAGGCGCTGGCGCGGGAGGTCGGCGGCCGGGGCATCACCGTCAACACCGTCCACCCCGGCGCGACGGACACCGACATGAACCCCGAGGACGGCCCCCTCGCGAAAACGATCCACGGCTATACGGCGGTCGGCCGGTACGCGCGACCGGAGGAGATAGCGGCGATGGTGACGTATCTGGCGGGGCCGGAGGCGGCGTATGTGACGGGGGCGCAGATCGCGGTGGACGGCGGCTTCACGGCCTGACCCGGGGTTCCCCGTCACCCCGCGACGCCCCTTGCGCCGGGCGCCCTCGCGACGACCGGGACGCGGTCCCCCTCTCGAAGCCCGGGTCGCGCCCGGCGGCCTGGCGTTGTTCGCGGCCTGCGGCCCGGTGGGTGGCTGGTCTCGCAGTTCCCCGAGCCCCTGGGTTGCCCTCCTCGTCGCCCTTGCCGAGAGGCGGGCCCCTTTCACAGGGGCGGGGAGAGGAAGAGCTTTTAGGGGCGCGGGGAACTGCGCGACCAGCCACGACGGTGGTGCGGCCGGAACTCCTCCGGAAGAGGCACTACCCCTCCCGCCGGGAGGGCGTTCCCCTCCCGAAGGCGGTTCGGGGGAAGCAACCAGGGGCTCGGGGAACTGCGAGACAAGCCACCCACCGGGCCGCGGGCCGCGAACAACATCAGGCCCCACGGCGCGGCCCGGTAGTGGCGGGTCCTCCCCGGAGAGCCCCGGCGGGGGCCGCCCAAGGGCCCTCAACAAGTCGGCGTCGCGCCCGGTTCCCACGCGCGCACCGTTACGCCACGCGCGTCATCGTGGAGTCGTAGCCGCCGCCACCGGGGTAGACCCACGCCCCGGAGAGCGTGTTCCCGTCGGCGCTGAAGTCGGCCTTGTAGTAGGCCGGGGACCCCTTCTCGCCGCCCCAGATGGTGAGGGTGTCGCCCTCGATCTCGTAGACGTAGTCGAAGGTGTTGCCCATGCTGTCGTAGTAGCGGGACCGGATGTCCTCGCCGGGCGCCTCCGCGCCGAACTCCTTGAGACGTCCGATCATCTCGACGCCGACGACCGGCTGGCCGTACTGCTCCAGCGCGATGTCCTGGACGAGGAAGTAGCCGCCTTCCAGCCAGCGGTAGGTGACCGTGCCCTCGGCGCCGCCGCCGACGCGCCAGGTGCCGACCAGCCGGTCGAGGGCGCGCAGGGCGGCATCGGGCCCGGCGGTGGCGGCGTCGGTCGTGGTCGCGGTCTCAAGGGTCGCGTTCTCGGCCATGGTGGTGCTCCTCGTTCTCCGTAGGTGTCGCCCATGTGACGGGCGGCCCGGAGAAAAGGAATCGGTACGGATTCTGTGACCCGCGTCACTCCGCGAGGGTGAGGGCGAGTCCCGGCAGCAGTTCGGGGTCGAAGGTGGTGATCTCGGCGATCAGGCCGTCCTCGATCCGCAGGACGTCCGCGTTGATCGCGGTGAAGACGGTCTCGCCGGGGCGCCGGAGGTAGCTGACGGCGGCGGGCTGCCGGTTGACGGCATGGGCCACCGAACGCCATTCGCCCCATGGTTCGTCGCCCGCCAGGACGGGGCGCCAGAGGTCGAGTACGGCCGCGCGTCCGTCGAAGAGCAGATGGTGCGGGGGCATGGCCTGGCGGACGTCCTCGCGCAGCAGCAGGGCGAGGGCCGACAGGTCGGCGTCGCGGGAGGCGGCCAGATACCGCTGGAGTACGGCCCGCTCGGCGGCGCTGGGCTCGGTGGCGGCGCCCCAGTCGGCGCGCCGTTCGGGCAGGTGGTCGCGGAGGGTGGTCCGGGCCCGTTGGAGGGCGCTCTTGACCGAGGGGAGGCTGAGGTCGAGGGCGTCGGCGGTCTCCTGGGCGGGCCATCCGGCGATGTCGCGGAGGATGAGGACGGCCCGCTGGCGGGGCGGCAGATGCTGGATGGCGGCGAGGAAGGCGAGTTCGACGGTTTCGCGGGCGATGGCGACGGTGTGGGGTTCGCCGTGGCCGGGGGCGGCGAGGTCGAGGAGCTCGTCGGGGTAGGGCTGGAGCCAGGTGACCTCGGCGAGGGGCGCGGCGGCGGGTGATCCGGCGCTGTCGACGGCGAGGGCGATCTCGCGGGTGCGGGCGGGTCCGGCGAGGAAGTCGAGGGCCGTGTTGGTGGCGATGCGGTAGAGCCAGGCGCGGAAGGTGGACCGGCCTTCGAAGGTCTCGCGCCGCCGCCATGCCTTGAGCAGGGTCTCCTGTACGAGGTCCTCGGCGTCGGTGAAGGAGCCGAGCATGCGGTAGATGTGGACCCGCAGTTCGTGCCGGTAGCGCTCGGCGAGCGCGGAGAAGACGGCCTCGCCGCCGGTACGGATCGTCTCGGCGGAGGGTTCACCGGGCGCGGTGACCGCCGTCGGCCGTCCGCCGCGCATACAGTCCGCGCCGTCCGTACCGCCCGCGCCGTCGCTGCTGCTCATGCCCCCTTTCGTACCACCCGGTCCCGGGCCGGGTCGGCGGGGGCCGCCGGAAGGGCCCGGTCCGGATCGCCTCGTCCGACCGATTAACATCGGGACGAACGATAGGAAGAAGGTATCAATGGTCACGGCGAACCGGGGCAAGCAGCCCAGCCTGGCGCAGCTGCGGGCTTTCGCGGCGGTGGCCGAGCATCTGCACTTCCGGGACGCGGCGGCGGCGATCGGGATGAGCCAGCCCGCGCTCTCCGGGGCCGTATCGGCGCTGGAGGAGACGCTGGGGGTGCAGCTCGTGGAGCGGACGACCCGCAAGGTGCTGCTCTCCCCGGCCGGTGAGCGGCTGGCGGCCCGGACCAAGGTGGTGCTGGACGCGGTCGGCGAGCTGATGGAGGAGGCGGCGGCGGTACGGGCCCCGTTCACCGGTGTCCTGCGGCTCGGGGTGATCCCCACGGTCGCGCCCTATCTGCTGCCGAACGTGCTCCGGCTGGTCCACGGCACCTATCCGCGGCTCGATCTCCAGGTCCACGAGGAGCAGACGTCGTCGCTGCTGGAGGGGCTGGCGGCCGGGCGGCTCGATCTGCTGCTGCTCGCGGTGCCGCTGGGGGTGCCGGGGGTGACCGAGATCCCGCTGTTCGACGAGGACTTCGTCCTGGTCGTGCCGGAGGGGCATCCGCTGGCCGACCGCCGGGACATTCCCCGGGACGAGCTGCGCGAGCTGCCGCTGCTGCTGCTCGACGAGGGGCACTGTCTGCGTGATCAGGCGCTCGATGTGTGCCGGGAGGCGGGCCGGGACGAGCAGACCCCGGTGACGACCACGGCGGCGGGCCTGGCCACGTTGGTCCAGCTGGTCGCGGGCGGTCTCGGGGTGACCCTGCTGCCGAGGACGGCGGTGGAGGTGGAGACCGGCCGGGGCGGCCTGGCGAACGGATGGTTCGCCGAGCCCGCCCCGGCCCGCCGGATCGCCCTGGCCATGCGGTCGGGCGCGGCCCGCCAGGACGAGTTCGAGGAGTTCGCCCGCTCGTTGCGGGGTGCGCTGGCCTCCCTGCCCGTACGGCTCAGGACCCCGGACGGGGACGCCGCCCGGGACGCGGTCCCGGGCGGCGCGGGGTAGCGGACACCGGGCCCGGCGGGGGCGCGGCGGTACGGGACCCGGACGCGCGCCTCCCCCGAGGGGCGCCGCGCCCGGCTCCGTACTCCCGCCCGGCTGGGTTGTCTCTTTCGGATCTTGCCGGGCTCGCGTGCCCTGGCACCGCTCACTGATCCGGCCTGATCCGAAAGAAACCCCCTACTCCGTACGGAGCCCGTCCGGCCGCATCATTCGGTACAGCGACGGCAGGCTGAACGCCGTCACCGCCAGGATCACCGCGCCACCGGCCCCGGCCACCGGCAGGAAGCCCCACCAGTTCGCGACCTGGCCGCTGACCATCCGCAGCAGGACCAGCCCGAGGCCGATTCCGCCGACGACCGCGACGGTCGTCCCGAGGAGTACGGGTACGGCGGTCTGCCAGAGCACCGACCAGGCGATGGTCGACCGCCGGGTGCCGAAGGCGACCAGCGCCGCGAGCAGTCGCCTGCGCTCCCGCAACTGTTCGAGCTGGGAGACCAGCATCGAGGCGGCGATCAGTGCCAGGGTGCCGATCGAGCCGATCAGCATGCCCCGTTCGACGTTGGCGAACCGGTTGCTCGTCTCGACCGCCTGGAGCTCGGACACCATGGCGATCTGATCGACCCGGGCGACCGCGTTGCGGATGTGCTCCACCCGGTCGGGGATCCGCTCGTCGACGGCGACCAGGGCCAGTACGTCCGGCGACTCCAGCCCGTCGACGTCGAGTGCGCCGGGGGTGGCGAACACTCCCGTCTGGAACTGCCCCTGGGCGTCCCTGACGGCGGTGACGGTCGGCAGATCGGCGGGTACGTCCCAGGTCGGGACCGGGGTCTTGCCGCCGGTCGCGGGGTCGGCGGCGCCGTCCTCGGCTTCCGCGGACCGCAGCAGCAGGGACTTCCCCTTGACCACGGTCCGGTCGGTGTTCGCGTTGGTGTCCGGGTCCGGCCCGCGGACGGCGAAGGAGTCACCGTCGGCGCAGCTCCGGACAGTCGCCAGTTCCCGCAGGGCGGCACAGTCGCCGACGGTGACCCGGACGCTCGGCTGGCCCTCCGGGGTGGCCTCCCGGTAGAGGAACGACTGGACGACGCCGGTGACCTTCCGTACGCCCTCGGCCCCGGTGATGCTGGTGACCAGGTCCCCGGCGGCCCGCTCCCCGTCGACATCGGCGGTGACGGCGAGCGCCGCCCGGGACGGATCCTGGCCCGTCGCCTTGTGAAAGTTGCCCGACACCCCGGCGAAGAGCATCTGGAGGGCGACGCCACCGGCGACCGCGGCCATGATCCCGCTGACCGCGCGGGCCGCGGCACCACTGCTCAGCTGGAGCCGGCGGATCGCCAGCTGCCAGGGCACCGGGCCGCCGCGCAGCCGCCCGACGAGGGCGTCGATCAGCCACGGCAGCATGGTGGTCAGCCCGCCGAGGACGAGTACGGCGCCGAAGGCGACGGGGATCACCCCGTCGTCGGCCGCCGAATCGCCGTCCAGCCGTCCGCCCGCCAGGACCAGCGCGACCCCGGCGACCGGGAGCAGCAGCCGCCACCAGAGCCTGCGGGGCCGGGCCTTGGCGTTCCGTACGACTCCCAGCGGCTCGATCGCCACGGACCGCAGCGCGACCAGGGTGACGGCGACGGCGGCGACCGGGACGGCCACCAGGACCAGGGCACCGGAGACCGGCGACGGCAGGACGTCGGCGGGGAAGGCGCTGAGATCGTAGAGGGTGATCCGGGCGGCCAGCGGCCGGACCGCCGCGAACAGGCCGATCCCGACCACCAGTCCGAGCAGCGCCCCGAACAGTGCCTCGCCCGCCGCGATCCGGCGGACCGACCGGGTGTCGGCGCCGATCAGCCGGAGGGCGGCGAGCCGCCGGTCGCGGCGTTCGCCGCCGAACCGGACGGCGGCGGCGACGAAGACCGCGACCGGGACCAGCAGCGCCACACAGATCAGCACGATCAGGACGATCAGGACCGGGTCCCAGGGGTCGGAGGCGGCGGACCGTTCGTCGTACCCGGTGATCCGGGTGCCGCCCTTCTCGGTGCTGAGGGTGTCGCTGCCGAGATAGACGTGCAGCTCATTGGGGCCGAGCAGCCCCTGGTCGCCGATGGTTCCGGCGATCCGCCCGTCGTACCGCTCGCGGAGCAGCTCGCCCCCGGGGGAGGCGAGGAGTTCGGCGAGGGCGGGCGAGACGATCATCTCGCCGGGCTTCGGGAAGACGGACACCCCGGGCGGGCGGACGGGGTCGGCGCCCTCGGCCCGCAGGATCGCGCCGGAGATCGCCTGGCCTCGGTAGTCGTCGTGGACGGCCCGCCAGGCCACGGTGGTCTCGGTGGCCGGGCGGTCCGGCGAGCCGAGCGCCTTGATCTCGATCGGGGTCCGGGTGTCGCCCCGGACGTCCCGGCCTTCGATCATGTTCGGGACGGAGGCGGCGAGCAGCAGCATGGTGACGCCGACGCCCACACCGAAGGCGGTGAGCAGGGTACGGATCCAGCCCTCGCGTCCGCCGGAGGCGCCGAAGCGCACTCCGAGGGCGAGGTCCCGGGCCCAGGTGCCGGGGGTCATGCCGCGTACTCCAGCCGGGAACGTCCGTCGCGGACGACGACCTCGCGGTCGGAGTAGGCGGCGACCCTGGCCTCGTGGGTGACCAGGACGACGGCGGCGCCGGTGGCCCGGGCGGCCTCGGTGAACAGCTCCATCACCCGCTCCCCGTTGAGGGAGTCGAGGGCTCCGGTCGGCTCGTCGGCGAAGATCACCCGGGGGGTGGTGACGAGGGAGCGGGCGACCGCGATCCGCTGGCCCTGGCCGCCGGAGACCTCACCGGGCCGCTGCTTCCCGATGCCGTCGACCTCCAGCCGGGCCATCCACTTCCGGGCCTCGGCCTCGGCCGTCTTGCGGTCGGTACCGGCCAATCGCAGCGGCAGCGCCACATTCTCCAGACAGGTCAGTTCCGGCACGAGCTGGCCGAACTGGAAGACGAAGCCGAATTCGGTACGGCGCAGCCGGCTGCGCTCCTTGTCGGAGATCGTGGCCAGCTCCCGGCCCTGGTAGCGGATGGAGCCGGAGTCCGGCGGCACGATGCCCGCGAGACAGTGCAGCAGGGTCGACTTGCCGGAGCCGGAGGGGCCCATCACGGCGACGACCTCACCGGCGCGGATGGCGAAGTGGGCGCCGTCGAGCGCCGGGGTGGGTCCGTACGCCTTGCGCAGGTCCTCGGCGACGAGCAGGGCTTCGGGGGCCGTCACGGCCTTATCGGTGGTCATGCCCCGACCTCCCGGGCGAGTTTGTCGAGCCGGGCGGCGGTGAGTTCGAGCCAGCGCAGATCGGCTTCCAGATGGAACAGGGCGTGGTCGCAGATCAGCTGATCGGCGAGGTCACCGGCGCGCTTGCGCTCGGTCAGGGCGCGCATCATCCGCAGATGTTCGGACCGCTGGACGTCGAGCAGTTCGGCGGCGCCGCGTCCGGTGAGCAGGGCGAGGACGACCTTGGTGTAGAGCACGGACTGGAGGTACGGCTCCGGGGCCTCGGGCCGGGTGAGCCACTGGGCGACGTCGGTGATCCCGGCGTCGGTGATGGCGTACCGCTTCCGCTCGGGGCCGCCGCCCGCCTCGACTCCTTCCACCTCGACGAGGCCGTTCTTCAGCAGCCGGGACATGGTCGAGTAGACCTGGCCGTAGTGGAGGGGCTTGTCGTGGCCGAATCTCTCGTCGAAGGCACGTTTGAGGTCGTAGCCGTGGCGAGGGCCGGATTCCAGGAGCCCGAGAAGGGTGTGACCGATGGACATACCGAGGACTATACACGTCGTGTATACACCGCATGTATAGATCATTTACGTAGGTCACAGGGCTGCCCTCCAAGAAGTGCGATCTCCGGCAGATGGCCGCACGCGGCCCGAACGGGCCCCGGAGCAGGACGGATTCACCCCGCCGACCATCGGCCGGACCCCCGTTCCGGCCCCCGGCGACGGCCGGATCGGCACCGTCGGCAACGCGCCGGTGATCGCCGAAAGAGGCGGAAAATCATCCCGGGCGGACCTAGCATCCCGGCATGATCCACCTCATCGGAGGCCCGCCGAGGGTCGGCAAGACCACCCTCACGCTGATACTCCTGGAGCGGGCCGGACTGCCCTATCTCCCCACCGACACCCTGGTCACGATGCTCCAGGAGGCAGCCCCCGAATACGGCGTCCGGCACGGCGCCCATCCCGACAAGGCCGGACCGGCCCAGCCCTTCCTCCTGGCGTTCCTCACCGCGGTCGCCGCCTCACTCGACCCGGCGGACCCGGCCGACGGCTATACGGTCGAGGGCGATGTGATCACTCCGGCCACGGCTACCGCACTGGCCGCCGCGGGCATCCCCCGCACCGCGGTCTTCCTCGGCAACACCGGCCTCACCCCGGCCCTGCTCCGGGCCGCCCCCGACGACTGGCTGGCGGGCTCGCCCCCCGAGGCGTACGAACGGACGGCGGCCCTCGTCCGGGAGCGGAGCGCCACCCTCCGCGCGGAGTGCGAACGGTCCGGCCAGATCTATGTGGACACCGGCCGGAACCACGAAGAGGCCCTGGAGTTCGCCTACGACTCCCTGACCCGACGCTCCTGACCTGCCGCTCCCCGCCCGCCTCCGACACCGGCGGCGACCTCGGCGGATCACCGGGATTGATCGGGCGACCGAATCATACTGACCAGTTTGATCGATTTCCCCCGCTCGATCCCCCTGTGACAGGGTGCGTTTGTCCAACCCTCGAACCACCCGGAGTAACATCGTGCTGACTGTCGGCGACCAGTTCCCCACCTTCGAACTGACGGCTTGCGTCTCCCTGGAGAGCGGCAAGGAGTTCGAGGTCATCAACCACAAGTCCTACGAGGGCAAGTGGAAGGTCGTCTTCGCCTGGCCGAAGGACTTCACCTTCGTCTGCCCCACCGAGATCGCCGCCTTCGGCAAGCTGAACGACGAGTTCGCCGACCGCGACGCCCAGATCCTCGGCTTCTCCGGTGACTCGGAGTTCGTCCACCACGCCTGGCGCAAGGACCACGCCGACCTGCGCGACCTGCCCTTCCCGATGCTGGCCGACTCCAAGCACGAGCTGATGCGCGACCTCGGCATCGAGGGCGCGGACGGCTTCGCCCAGCGCGCCGTCTTCATCGTCGACCCGAACAACGAGATCCAGTTCACCATGGTGACCGCCGGATCCGTGGGCCGTAACCCGAAGGAGGTCCTCCGGGTCCTCGACGCGCTCCAGACGGACGAGCTGTGCCCGTGCAACTGGACCAAGGGCGAGGGCACCCTCGACCCGGTCGCGCTGCTGGCCGGTGAGTGACCCATGGCCCTCGACACGCTGAAGTCCGCCATACCGGACTACGCCAAGGACCTGAAGCTCAACCTGGGCTCGGTCATCGGCAACAACGACAAGCTCACCCAGCAGCAGCTGTGGGGCACCGTTCTGGCCACTGCGATCGCCTCGCGCAGCCCGATCGTCCTGCGTGAGCTGGAGCCGGAGGCCAAGGCGAACCTGACGCCCGAGGCGTACCAGGCCGCGAAGGCCGCCGCCGCGGTGATGGCGATGAACAACGTCTTCTACCGGACCCGGCATCTGCTCTCCGACCCGGAGTACGGCACCCTCCGCGCCGGTCTGCGGATGAACGTCATCGGCAACCCGGGCGTGGAGAAGGTCGACTTCGAGCTGTGGTCGCTCGCCGTCTCCGCCGTCAACGGCTGCGGCCAGTGCCTCGACTCGCACGAGCAGGTGCTCCGCAAGGCGGGCGTGGACCGCGAGACGGTCCAGGAGGCGTTCAAGATCGCTTCCGTCGTCCAGGCCGTGGGTACGACCCTCGAAGCCGAGGCGGCGCTCGCGGGCTGAGCCCGTACCGCCGAACGGCCCAGGTGAAGGGGCCCGTACGACTGATGAGTCGTACGGGCCCCTTTCCGTGCGCCACGGCTCCGGGGGTCAGCCCCGGCCGGACCGCAGCTCCTTCAGCAGTGTCCTGGCGTCCTCGATCAGCGGGCCCCGGCGCTTGACCGGCTCGGGGACGCCGTTGCCGGTCTCCACCTCCGGCCGGTAGGTATCGCTGGTCAGCTCGATCACCGCTTGGCCGTCGAGGATGTGCAGGTTGGTGTACATCCCGTCGTCGTCGATCAGATAGGCCCGTTCACCGAGCCCCTTCAGCCGCTCCGGCTCGCGGGTCATCTGCTTCGCCTGAGCCGCGACGACCGCGTCGAACTCGGGGCCGGGGTCGGTCTTCTTGTGCAGTGTGTAGACGATCATCACATTGGTGGTCAGGGCGAGGTCGTCCTGAGCCGAATTTCCGGTCGTCAGACCCGCCGGGACCTCGCCCGGCTTCAGAACCAGCTCCATGTTGCAGACCGACTGGTCCCTGGCCGGATGACGGTACTCCTCGTCGAACCTCGTCGGTGCCTTCTTGCCCAGCGCCGCGGTGAGCTTCGGCAACGACGCGACCTGGCACAGGTCGTCCACCGCCCGGTACGGCCCGGTGTCCAGAGCGTCGTCGGTGGTCGCGGAGTACGCGTACAGTCCGCCCGCCCACAGGACGGAGGCCAGCAGGGCACCGCCGAGCGCCCACTGCCAGCCCTTTTTCGGCACGCGTCGGCCGCCGCCGCTCTCGCCGCCGGTCGCCACTTCCTCGGCAGGCGGGCGTCGTTCCGGGTCGCCGTCCGGTATCCGCTCCCCCGGTCCGGCGTGCCAGGCGCGGGCTCTCTCCGGCTCGTCCCCGCCGACCAGTTCGGGTTCGGTGATCATCTGGGCTCCTCTCCGGCCGGGGGCGAATCCCCCACCGGTCCGTCCGTGCCCGGCCCGGCGGACGGCACCGGCTCCGGTGCCCCGGCCGACCGGGGCGGGTCCTCGGGTGCCGGGCGGCCCGGCGAATCCGCGGGGCCCGCCGAGATCTGTGCAGGTACGGCGGCGGAGACGGCCCCGGTCACCGGTACCGCCGCGGCCGGTACCGTGCCGCGCGCCGTCTGTTCCCTACCGTACGCCCGCAGATAGCCGACGACCGTATTGCCGACGGCGACCAGCGGTACCGCGACCACCGCACCGCCGATACCCGCCGTGATCCCGCCGACCGCGACCGCCAGTACGACCGCCAGCGGATGGACCCGGACCGCCCGGCCCAGGATGAACGGCTGGAGCACATGGCCCTCGATCTGCTGGACCGCGAGTACCACCGCGAGCACCATCAGGGCCGTGAACGGGCCCTGGGCCACCAGCGCCACGACCACCGCGAGCGCCCCCGAGATCACCGCGCCGACCAGCGGGATGAAGGCGAACAGGAAGATGAAGACGGCGAGCGGTACGGCCATCGGGACATCGAGGAAGTAGATCCCGAGCCCGATGAAGATGGCGTCGATCAGGGCCACGATCACGGTGCCCCGGACATAGGCGGTCAGGGTCCGCCAGGCCCTGGGTCCGGCTCCGGCGACCCCTTCCCGGGCCTGGGCGGGCACCAGTTTGAGGGTCCAGCGCCAGATCCGGTCGCCGTCGTGGAGCAGGAAGAGGGTGGAGAACATCGCCAGCAGGATGCCGGTCAGGAACTCCACGATCACCGTCACGCCCTGGAGTCCGGCGCTGGTGATCTCCTGGGTGTTGTTGCCGATGGCGTCGCTGAGGTTGTCGGCGATGTCGTTGATCTGCGACTCGGTGACATGGAAGGGGCTGTCGAGCAGCCAGAGCTTCAGCTCGTCGATACCGTCCCGCACCTTCTCGGAGAGGGTGTCGAGATTCTCCATCACCTGCCAGACCACGAACCAGCCGACCAGGCCCATCACCACGAAGCCGAGGACCGCGGTCAGGGCGGTGGCCAGTCCGCGCGGCATGCCCCAGCGCTTCAGCCGGGCGACGGTCGGATGGAGCAGGGCCGTGATCAGCAGGGCGGCGACGAAGGACATCATCACCAGCTGGACGGCGCTGATCACCTTCATCAGCACCCAGAACACCCCGGCCAGGACCAGCAGTCGCCAGCCGGCCTCGGCGGCGACCCGGATTCCCCAGGGGATGGCCGATGTGGGATCGGGGCGGGGCGGTACGGCGGGCGCGTAGTCGGGCGGCGGCGGTACGACGGCGGTGCCGGTGCCCGTCGTAGCGGCGTCGTCCGCCCCGGCGGTCGCGGCGCCCGGCTTCCCGGCGGCCGGGCCGCCTCGGTCCCGCCCGTCGCCGCCGGTGCCGCCGATGCCGTCGGTTCCGTCAGGGCCGTTGTTCTCCTCCGCCGCCGCGGTCCGGCGTTCCTGCAGCAGCTCCGACGCCCGGCTCAGCCCGGCCGCGGCTCCGGCCAGCCAACCCGGCAGTCGTGACATGACATCCCCCAATGTTCCCCCCTGAGATCCCCCGGTGCCCCGGAGTCCGTTGACGCTACAACAACACGACGGAACCCCTCACCCAGAGACGGTGAGGGGTTCCGCGAAGTTGAGCGACCACGGTGATTCAGGGGGTTCGTCCGGAGGTCCGGGGGAACCGCCCCGGCCTGGTCAGTACCACTTGTTGTTCTGCCAGAAGGACCAGGCGCCGCAGGGGCTGCCGTAGCGGCTGTCCATGTACTTCAGGCCCCACTTGATCTGGGTGGCCGGGTTGGTCCGCCAGTCGGCACCGGCCGACGACATCTTCGACCCGGGCAGGGCCTGGACCAGGCCGTACGCACCCGACGAGGGGTTCTGCGCGAGATAGTTCCAGTTGGACTCGCGCTCGATGATGTTGCTGAAGCACTGGAACTGTCCGGCCGGAACCATCTGCCGGGCCATGTCCTTGACTTCGGAGATGGAGTACGAGGACTTGGGGGTGAAGCTGGAGGCGTCCCGGGCGGCGGCGGCCTTGCGCGCGGCCCGCTTCTTCGCCTCCTCGCGTTCCTTCTTCACCTTGGCCTCGGCGGCGGCCTTCTTGTCCTTGGCTGCTTCGGCGGCGGCGACGCGGGCGGACTCCTCGGCCGACTTCTTGGCCGACGCCTCCGCGATCGCGGACTGGGCGTTCGCCTGCTCGGCCAGCGTCAGGGCCTGAACCTGGACCTGTTCGCCCGCCGGGACGTCCGCGAGGAGAGTGGTGGTCGCGTCGGACGCGGCCGTCTCCACGGTGTCCGAGGACTGGGGGTTGCCCGAGGCAACGCCGACAACGGCTCCGACGGTGGTGACCGCGGTGGCCGACGCCACCGCGAATCCCCGGACCGAGATCCGGCTCACACGGTTTCCTTCCAGCATCACCCGCACAGGTGACCCCGCGGGCGAATCGTGCCCCTGGCTCGGGCCTCCACTGAAAAGGGTCACGGGAGGCGCTGGCCCGTGGCCGACTCCCGTCCGGGAGTGGCCGGTACAGCTTCCGGGCGGCACACGACGGCAGCTGTGGAGTTGTGGCCGCGGTGCGGAGCACCACGGGTGGTACGCGAGTGTCGTGTGCGGGGCCTGACGGAAGCAAGACTCTGCCGGAACCCGGCACCGCAAGGCAATTCCCGGTTGCGTGGGAAAGCTCACATGGGTTAAGCCCCGAGTTTTTCGGCCGAACGGCGATACGGAACGGCGCCGTCCCGCTAGGCTCTTGCGCCTTGCGCGGAACGGCGCCGTAAAAGCGGCCGAGTTGTCCTGAGAGGTCCCGGAGGACCCGAAGTCGACCGAACCGGTTCGCACCGGTCCATACGGTTCGCACCGGCTTACCGGTGCTACGGGTGTTACCGGCGCTACAGGTGTCCGTCCTCCAGCATCTCGGTGACCAGTGCGGCGATCCGGGAGCGCTCGGAGCGGGTGAGCGTGACATGGGCGAAGAGCGGATGGCCCTTCAGTTTCTCGACCACGGCGACCACTCCGTCGTACCGGCCGACCCGCAGATTGTCCCGCTGGGCCACGTCGTGGGTGAGCACCACCCGCGAGTCGGAGCCGATCCGGGAGAGCACCGTCAGCAGGACGTTCCGCTCCAGGGACTGGGCCTCGTCGACGATGACGAAGGCGTCGTGGAGCGACCGGCCCCGGATATGGGTGAGCGGCAGGACCTCCAGCATGCCCCGCTCCAGGACCTCCTCGATGACCTCACGGCCCGCGACGGCCGACAGGGTGTCGAAGACGGCCTGCGCCCAGGGGTTCATCTTCTCGGCCTCGGTGCCCGGCAGATAGCCCAGTTCCTGGCCGCCGACCGCGTAGAGGGGACGGAAGACCATCACCTTCTGGTGCTGCCGCCGCTCCAGTACGGCTTCGAGTCCGGCGCAGAGCGCCAGCGCCGACTTGCCGGTTCCGGCCCGGCCGCCGAGGGAGACGATGCCGACCTCGGGGTCGAGCAGCAGATCGAGGGCGATCCGCTGCTCGGCGCTGCGGCCGTGGATGCCGAACGCCTCCCGGTCGCCCCGGACCAGCCGGACGTTCCCCTCGGCGGTGACCCGGCCGAGCGCCTTGCCCCGGTCGGACTGGAGGACCAGTCCGGTGTGGACCGGGAGTTCGGCCGCCTCGGGGACGTAGACGCTCTCCTCTCCCCCGTACAGCAGGTCGACCTGGTCGGCGGGGAGGGTCAGTTCGGCCATTCCGGTCCAGCCGGAGTCCGTGATGGCCAGTTCCGCGCGGTACTCCTCGGCGAGGAGACCGACCGACGACGCCTTGATCCGCAGTGGCAGGTCCTTGGAGACGACGGTGACGTCGTACCCCTCGGCCTGGAGGTTCCGCGCCACCGCCAGGATCCGGGAGTCGTTGTCGCCGAGCCGGAAACCGGCGGGCAGGACCCCGGGATCGGAGTGGTTCAGCTCGACCCGGAGGGTGCCGCCGAGTTCGCCGAGCGGAAGCGGGGCGTCCAGCCGGCCGTACCGGATACGGAACTCGTCCAGCAGACGGAGCGCCTGCCGGGCGAAGTACCCCAGTTCGGGATGGTGCCGCTTGGCCTCCAGTTCGGTGATGACCACGATCGGGAGCACGACCTCGTGCTCCTCGAAGCGGGTCGGCGCGCTGGGGTCGGCCAGCAGGACGCTGGTGTCGAGAACATACGTGCGCCGGTCGGGCATGCGGCGCTTAGAGCTGCTGTTCACCACGGAAGGACGTACCCCCTCGGAAGAGGTCGACGGACCGGTGCCGTCGCGGGCCAGGGCCCGCCCGCCACGGACGGCGGGGGACCGGCCCCGCCGTCAGGCGGGGAGAGCCGGGCTGCGGGCCGCAGTGCACGGGCCGAGCTCCGGCCCTCCGCCCGGTCCGCACCGAGGGTGCGTTCCTTCGTGTGCAAAGGGCCTCCCGGGCGGGCGGCGTGAGCCGCCCACGGAGATCCGGCGTCCGTGGGCCGGACGCCGTGACCTGCCGGGAATATGCCCTCGATCAGGGGCCGCCATGCCGCGAGGGGCGGCGACGGATGGGAGAACAGCGGGTGAAGCCGGGAAGCGGAACCGGTCCGGGCCCCGGCGGGGCGGGTCCGGTCAGCCGCCGTAGCGGCGGTGGCGGGCCGCGTAGTCGCGCAGGGCGCGCAGGAAGTCGACCTTCCGGAAGGCCGGCCAGAAGACTTCGCAGAAGTAGTACTCGGAATGGGCGCTCTGCCAGAGCATGAAGCCGGAGAGCCGCTGTTCGCCGCTGGTCCGGATGACCAGATCGGGATCGGGCTGGCCGCGGGTGTAGAGATGCTCGGAGATCAGGTCGATGTCGACGGTCTCGGCCAGCTCCTCGATGCCGGTGCCCCGCTCGGCGTGCTCCTGGAGCAGGGACCGGACCGCGTCGGCGATCTCCTGCCGGCCGCCGTAGCCGACGGCGACGTTGACGAGTATCCCGGTATGTCCGAGGGTGGCCTGCTCCGCCTCCTTCAATACGGTCTGGGTCCTGGCGGGCAGCAGATCGAGGGTGCCGACGTGGTGGACCCGCCAGCGGCCGTCGGCGGCCATCTCCCGGACGGACTGCTCGATGATGCCGAGCAGGGGGACCAGCTCGTTGTCGGGCCGGTCGAGGTTGTCGGTGGAGAGCATCCAGAGGGTGACGACCTCGACATCGGTCTCGGCGCACCAGCCGAGCAGCTCCTGGATCTTGCTGGCACCGGCCTGGTGGCCCTGCTCGGCGGTGCCGCCGGAGGCGCGGGCCCAGCGCCGGTTGCCGTCGAGGATGACTCCGATGTGCTTGGGCACCTGCGCGTGGTCGAGTCGGCCTTCCACCCGGCGTGCGTAGAGCCTGTACACCAGGTCCCGCAAGTTCACAGAAGTCCACCTCTCGGTCCGATGGGGTTCACCCGCTCCGGTCCTGGGCGCGGCGGACCCGGGGGCGAATGGGGGACCAGGGGGCTGCCCCGGGTCCGTACGGGCGATCGCGCACCGGCCCCGGCACCCGTGCGATGTGCACCGTCCGGGCCGTGCGGCGAATCCCTTGAAGCCGCCACAGTACTGCGGACCGGCCACCACGGCCCAACCCGGTCTGTCACAAGTCCGTGATAAGGAGAGATACGTGACTGATTCCTCCACGTATCTCGCCGCCGACGACCGTTACGACGCCATGGAGTACCGCCGTACGGGCCGGTCCGGGCTGAAACTGCCCGCCGTCTCGCTGGGCCTCTGGCACAACTTCGGGGACGACCGCACGCTCGACTCGCAGCGGGCGATCCTGCGGCGCGCCTTCGACCTGGGCGTCACCCACTTCGACCTGGCGAACAACTACGGCCCGCCGCCCGGCTCGGCCGAGCTGAACTTCGGGAAGATCTTCGGCCAGGACTTCTCGGCCTACCGGGATGAACTCATCATTTCCACCAAAGCCGGATATTTGATGCATTCCGGGCCGTACGGGGAGTGGGGTTCGCGGAAGTACCTCCTCTCGTCGCTGGACGCGTCCCTGAGCCGGATGGGCCTGGAGTACGTCGACATCTTCTACTCGCACCGCTTCGACCCGGAGACTCCGCTGGAGGAGACGATGGGCGCGCTGGCCACGGCCGTGCGCCAGGGCAAGGCGCTCTACGCGGGCGTGTCCTCGTACAACGCCGAGCAGACCGCCGAGGCCGCCCGGCTGCTCCGCGAGATGGGCGTCCCG
The DNA here is from genome assembly GCF_040641415.1 of Streptomyces sp. NPDC020875. NCBI lineage: Bacteria > Bacillati > Actinomycetota > Actinomycetes > Kitasatosporales > Streptomycetaceae > Streptomyces > Streptomyces sp. NPDC020875. Next base: position 187,980 of record NZ_JBFADP010000002.1, read on the forward strand.
GCCCTGATCCACCAGCCGTCCTACTCGATGATCAACCGCTGGATCGAGCACGACGGACTGCTCGACACCCTGGAGACCGCGGGGATGGGCTGCATCGCCTTCGTCCCGCTCGCCCAGGGGCTGCTCACCGGCAAGTACCTGAAGGGGATCCCGGAGGGCTCGCGGGCCACCCAGGGGAAGTCGCTCGACCCGGGGCTGCTCTCGGACGACGTCGTGCGGCGGCTGAACGGGCTGAACGACATCGCGGCCCGCCGCGACCAGTCGCTGGCCCAGCTGGCGCTCAGCTGGGTGCTGCGGGATCCCCGGATGACCTCGGCGCTGATCGGCGCCTCCAGCGTGGCCCAGCTGGAGGAGAACGTGGCCGCGCTGACCGCGGCGCCCCTGACCGCCGCCGAGCTGGCGGAGATCGACACCCTCGCGGTGGACACCGAGGGGACGAACATCTGGGCCGGGCGCGGCCTGGGCTGACGGCTCCGGGGTCCGGCGGCGGGGCGTACGGCTCCGGCTGAAGCAGGGCTCCGCGCGGGCGGTACATGAGCGGCGACCGGGCGACCGGTGCGCGGCAGCCGGTACGCGGGGTGCGGCGGCCCGGGTGGGGTGGCCGTGACCGGCCGCGCCCCCGCCGTCGGGGCCGGAAAAAGAACCGGGCCGGTCCGTGGGGGGGATACGGACCGGCCCGAGGGGGGGTTTCCACCATAACGCGAGATGCCCGCCGCCGGACGCCACTGACGGGGCGCCGGGGGCGGGTTTCGCCGTCAGGTTGAGTCGAACGGCGGAGCGTACGCGGGCGCGAACCCCGTATTCCCGGGGATTTCGAGGGGTTCGCACCGAACGGCGGTGGCGCGGCGGCCCTTCGGGCGCCGTCCGGCGCGTCCCCCGAAGGGGGAACCCCCGAGGGGCGGCGAGTTGACGGCGGACCGGCTTCCGGCGGGGTTCCGGCGGTCGCCGGGGCGGCGCGTCGGCCGTCGCCGTGGAACGGGGCGGGGGGCGCTACGCCACGCGGGTCTTGTTGGCGACGATCTCGTCCATATAGATCCGGCCCCACTCCCCCAGCGGCTCCAGGGCTTTGTTGAGGGACTCCCCCAGGGGGGTGAGGGAGTACTCCACCCGGGGCGGCACCTCCGGATAGACCTCGCGGTGGACGACTCCGTCCGCTTCCAGCTCCCGCAGCTGCTGGATCAGCACCTTCTCGCTCACCCCGGTGAGCGCCCGCCGCATCACGCCGAACCGCACCGGCCCCTCGGCGTCCAGCACCCACAGGATCAGCGGCTTCCATTTGCCGCCGACCACATCGACGGCCGCGTCGAGCCCACAGTCGTAGAACGGTTTGCGTACGGCCACGGGCAACTGACTCCTCGTACGGTCCGGGATCGGGCGGGGCCGCCGGGGCCCGAAGGGGGAACAATCCCGGGGCCCGGGGTATTTCCGCCCGCCGGGCGGTGGTCAGCCGTGGGCGCCGGGGACCCGGGGCGGGCCGAGCCTGAGCAGGGTGATGCCGTCGCGTTCGGCGACCTCGCGATAGCCGTACACGAGCCGGGCCCGGTCCAGTTCGGCGAGCTGCTGTTCGGGCGGATAGGGCCAGTGGCCCGCCCGGTACGGCCAGGCGTGCGGGGCCCGGCGGTCGTGGACGATCCACTCGGCGGTGGGCCTCGGCAGGGTCGCGCGGTCGTACTCGTAGAGCCGGGAGCCCACCGGGAAGGTGGGGAAGAGGACGACCTCGGTCCGGGCCGTGAGCTGGGGCACGAGCCGGTTACTCGCGGCCACCGTCGCCCCGTCCGGGATCCGGGCGAGCAGCGCCCCGGCCGCCTCGACGTGCTCGGTGGTGCGCCAGGTGGCCCGCTGGGCGAGCAGGGCGAGGGGGAAGCTCGGCAGTATCACCGCGGTCACGGCGAGCGCCGTGGCCAGGGACGCCCGGATATGGCGGGCGGCGGGCGGACGGCCGGCAGCGGTACCCGTCTCCGGTGCCGGGCCAGGAGTCGTGGCCGGGGCCGGGGCCGTACGCCAGTGGCGCAGCGCGTCGATCAGTCCGGCGGTCACGACCGGCATCAGGACGACGCTGTAGTGGAAGGACGTGCCCCAGTGGAAGCCGTTCTCGGAGAGCATCCGCCAGGCCAGGGTGGGCACCGTCAGCAGGGCGAGCGGTGAGCGCAGGGCGAGCAGCGCGGAGGGCGCGAAGACCAGGACGAGGGTGACCGCCTTGACGTCGGGGCGGAGCGCGTCCAGCGGGGCGAGGGCGACGGTCGTCAGCAGGGACGTCCGGGCGTCGTCGGGGAGGTTGCCGCCGTGGGCGTAGCCGCCCGCCGGATTGAAGGCGGGCAGCAGCAGCTCGATCTCCACGGCGGAGGCGGCGAGTCCGGCGACGGCCGTGAGCAGTCCGAGCCGCCGGGGGCCCTTCCAGGCGATGTACGCGCCGACGGCGGCGACGGTCAGCCCCAGGTCCTCCTTGATCAGTACCAGGGGCGCGGCCCAGAGGACGGCGGCCCGCCAGCGGCGGCGGCCGAGCGCCACGACGGCGTACGAGACGAGCGGTACCGCGAGCGCCACCTCGTGGAAGTCGAAGGCGACGGCGGACGCGACGCCCCAACTGAGGCCGTAGACCAGGGCGACGGCATGGGCGGCGCGGCGGCCGAGCGTCTCCAGCGCCCAGCCGGCCAGCGGGACGACGGCGACGGCGATCAGCGCGGCCTGCGCGGTGAGCAGGGCGAGCGGGGACGGCCAGAGCCGGTAGAGGGGCGCGAGGACGGCGATCGCCGGGTGGAAGTGGTCGCCGAGGAGGTTGAAGCCCTCGCCGCGCAGGGGCACCACGGGGGGCTGGAACCGGGCGTAGGCGCGGACGGCCTGCTCGAAGATGCCGAGGTCGTAGCCGGTGGTCCGGAGCAGCAGATGACGGCGTACGGACACGGTGGCGTAGAGCGCGAGGAGTACGGCGGCCCAGGCCCAGGGCAGCAGGGCGGCGGGGAGTCGTGGCGCGAGCCGCGAACCGGGACGCGGACCACGGCGCGGACCGGGGCCCGAATCAGAGCCCGAGCCGGGGCCCGGGCCAGGACTCGGGCCGGGTTCCGGCAGGGGTGCGGCGGCGGGTACCGGGGGGCTGCCGGAGAGGCGCCGCGCCCCGCGCCGCACTACCGAGTTGTCAGAGAATGTCCGCATACATTCGGATGCTAGACCGGGGCGGTGGCCGGTCCGTTCAGCTCCGGGTGTGTGTCGGACAGGACCGGTGGGGAGCCGGAACCGGGGCGGGTCAGACCGGTACGGCGAGGGCTCCGGCGACCACGCCCGTGAACGCCCCCACGATCATGAACGGGCCGAAGGGGATCGCGTCCCGGCGGCCCGCGCGGCCCCGGACCATCAGTCCCAGCCCGTACACCGATCCGAACAGGAATCCGGCGCAGGCACCCGCCAGCAGCACGGACCAGCCGTACCAGCCGAGTACGACACCGAGCCCGAGCGCCAGCTTCACATCGCCGAAGCCCAGCCCGCCGGGGTGCAGCAGGAAGAGGACGAAGTACCCGGCGCCCAGGGCGGCCCCGCCGAGCAGCGCCGTCGGCCAGGAACCCGCGGCGCCGGGCAGCGGCGCGACGGCCCCCAGCAGTCCGGCCGCCCCGGCGGCCAGCGGCAGGGTGAGCCGGTCGGGCAGCCGGTGCACCCGGATGTCGACCTGGGCCAGCACCGTGGCGAACGGCACCAGCAGCAGCCAGACCGCGAGTTCGGGCCGGGGCCCGGTGGCGGCGGCCAGCAGCGCGCAGGCACCCGCGGCGACGACGGCGGGGCCGTGCGCGCCCCGGACGCCGACGACCCTGCCGTGTCCGCCCGCCGCGCCCTCGGCCCGGCAGCCGGGCCCGCCGAGCCAGCCGCCCGCCGGTCCGGTGAGAGGGTGCCCGTCGGGGCAGGCGTCGCGCCACGCCTCGTCGGGCTCGACGGCGAGCCGGTACACGGCCCGGGGCACCAACAGACCGGTACCCGCGCCCCAGAGGGCGGCGACGGCGATCAGCGTGACGTACACGGCTCAGAGCGTAGGCCGCCACGACGGGCCCGGCCGGGCCGTTGCCCGTATGTCCCAAAGGCCGGTACGGAAGCGTCCGGTTCCGGCCCCCGGGGCGGTGGGGCACGGAAAAGTCCTAGGGTCGTCCGTCATGGGGCGAGGACAGCGATGGCGGTGCGGTACGGGCACCTTGCGGATCACGGACGGCGACGGCGGGAGCGACGGGGGCGGGGTGGTCGTCCCGGTGGAGATCGCGGCGTCCTACGGCACCCGCCGCCGGGGCCTCCTCGGCCGCGACGGGATCACCGGCGCCCTGCTGCTGACCCCCTGCAACGCGGTCCACACCCTGGGGATGCGGTTCGCCGTCGACGTGGCGTATCTGGACCGGGAGCTGCGGGTCGTGGCCCTGCACACCCTGCGCCCGCACCGGCTGGCACTCCCCCGCCTCCGCGCCCGGCACGTCCTGGAGGCGGAGGCCGGGGCGATGGCCGCCTGGGGCATCCGGCCGGGCGTACGGCTGCGGGTGGAACCGGACTCGTAGCGCCGGGGTTCGTACGGCGGGCGGGCGGGTCGGTACGCGGTCACGGTCCGGTCGCCGCACCGTTCGGGCGGTCAGGACGCCGCCGGGTCCCAGGGCGGCGGGGGCGTACGGGCGAGTCTGCGGCGCAGGAGGACCGTCCAGCCGGCCAGGCCGAGCAGCAGGGCCGTACCGGCGCCGAACCCGGTCAGGGCGATCACCCGCATCACCGCCCGGCGGTCGGACTCCCGGCCGGTCAGCCCCTGCCGGGCGGCCTCGCGGTCGGCATCGGTGACACCGAAGCCCGCGGCGACGGGGTCGGCCGCGTACGGCGGCGCGCCGTCCGGCTTGCCCGTCACGGCCACCTTCAGGGTGAGCCGTGCCGCGCCGTCCCCCGCGTCCTGCCCGCCGTCGCCCGCCGACTCGCGGGTGACCCGGACGAAGTACCAGCCGGAGAAGCGCATCGCGCCGATCTCGTTGCGGTTGGCGGTCCGGTTCCCGAACGCCGCGGGCGCCGTGCCCAGGGCGACCGCGCCGTCCCGGCCCGCCGCGTCGGCGCTCTGGACGTAGCCGCGCGCCGTGTTGAAGACCGTCATCCGCAGATCGTCACCGGGGCCACGGCCGGAGAGCGCCGCGTCGAGGAAGAGCCGCTGCCCCCAGTCGACCGGCACCCGGTAGAACCGGCTCTCCCCCGGGCGGAGTTCGTCCCGCCAGGCGCCCTCACCGGTGGCGGGGGCGTCGTTGAAGCCCGTACCGCCCTCGACGTCCCGGGGCGCCCCCGACGGCATCCCGGGCGCACTGCTCGGATACGAGTCGTCATCGGGCGGCTCCGGGAACTTCTCGCCCGCGCGCAGTCCGGGCTCCAGCATGAACCGGATCTCCACGGGCCAGTCACGGACGTCACCCATCGACTCGACCGTGTACAGGTACTCGCCCGGCGCCTGGCACTTCCGGCCCGGCCCGATCCGCCGGGTCGCGTAGTCGGCGACGGGCCGGGCGACGGGGGTGTCGAAGGTGATGTTCGTACTGTCGCTGCACTCCGTCCCGCCGGAGGAGACGAGCCCGATCCGGATACCGTCGGACTCGGCGACCCGGGTCCCGGGCGGCGGCGCGAGAACCGCCGACAGATAGGCGTTGGACGTCCCGTCGAGCCGTACCCGGTACGTCTTGCGCTCCCCCGCGGCGACGGTGTCGGTGTACGTACCCGGCCGCAGCAGGGGCCCCTCGTCGCCACTGGTACCGCCGGTGACCGGCCGGGCGTCCGGGGCGGTCTCGTACGGCTCGACCGTCTCGGCGGCCGACGCCGGGTCCGGGGCCGCGAGCGGGCCCGCCGTGGCGCAGGCCAGCAGGGCGGCGGCCCGTATCGCCAGCCGTCGCAGCCTCGCCGTGATCCGGCGGCCCCGCCGGTCGTCCGGCTCCCTCGCCGCCGCCCCCGCCGCTGCCGTCACGGCGCTCACCACCCGGCCAGGAACCATCCCGTCCGCTCCTCGGTCCACTCGATCCGCTCACTCCGCACGGCCGCCGACTCCCCGGCGGGCGGGGCCGGTCCGCGCGGACCCCGACCGGGGCGCAGCGTACAGCGCGCGGACGGACACCTGTATGACCGGTACGACCTTCGACAACGAGGCCCTCCGGGTGAGGCCTGCGCCATCCGCCCAGCAAGGCAAGCCAGTCGGGCGACCTCGCGCCGTCGTGGGCCGTTCGCGCAGTTCCCCGCGCCCCCGGTTGCTTTCCTGATCGCCCTCGCCGAGAGACGGGCCCCTTTCCCAGGGGCGGTGCCGGGGAGAGCATTAGGTGGCGCTGGGGGTCCCCCCATTGCCGAAGGCATAGGGGGCGGAACTGCGCGAGCAACCACATGCGGTCCGCGGACCGCGAACAGCAGCGGGCCGCTGGGCGCGCGGAGCCCAGGAGGGCCGAGCCGCTGAGGGTCTCCCACTCACCGAAGACAGGCGCGTCAGCCGCCGGCGCCCGTGGGGAAGGTGATCTCGACCCGGCGGTTCTTCCGGCGGCCGTCCTCGGTGGAGTTGTCGGCGATCGGGTAGTCCTCGCTGTAGCCGCGGACCTCGTAGGTGACGGCGGGGTCGTCGAGCTGGCCGCTCACCGCCCGGTGCACGGCCTGGGCGCGCTCCGTGGAGAGCTTCTGGCCGTGTTCGTACGTCCCGAGGTCGTCGGTGAAGCCGAAGACCCGGACCCGGTTGGGCCGGTTCTTCCGGATCTCGTTGACGATGGCGGCGATCCGGCCGGACGCCTGCGGGGAGAGCGCCGAGCTGTTCTTACCGAACAGCACCTCGGCCTGGAGGGCGAGGGTGAGGGACGTGGTGGTCTCCTCGCGCCGCTCCTCGCCGCCCTCGGTCTCCACGATGGAGACGATGTCCAGGACGCGCGGCGCGGCGAGCGTCGCGCCGTCCCGCATCTTCAGACCGGGGTCGGTGGGGTCGATCCGGGGCAGTTCGGAGGCATCGGTGGTCCCGGCGGGCGCCTGTGCGGGGCGTTTCCCGTCGGCGGACGCCGGGGACGCGCCGGAGAGCTGGACGCCCGTCACCAGGACCACCGCGGCGACCGCGACGGCGGCGGGGCGGCGGGCCCCGGGGCGCGTACGGCCGGTCATGACAGCCCGATCGTGGCGGTCGGCATCAGCGGCAGCAGCACGTCCACGGACTTGGTGGCGGCTGGCGGTGCCGGGTACTGGGCGAAGAAGTCGAGGCTCTGGCCGGGCTTCATGGTGCTGAGGCCGGTGGTGGTGAGGGGGTTGTTGTCCGTGTCCCGCAAGACGTAGTAGCGCTTCTTGCTGGTCTTGTCGACCAGAGTCATCCCCGCGAGCGACGGGCCCGTCTGGCTGACCTTGGTCTCGTTGCCGCTCCAGTCGAGCGGGGGGAACTGGCTCTTGCCGCCACCGTTCTTGAGGACGCCTGAGACGGTGAGAAAGCCCCCGCTGTCGCGTTCGGCGCTCTGGAAGGTGAGCTGGAAGCCGTTGGCGCCGGTGATGGTCGCCAGCGGGCCCTTGGTCTCCCCGTCCCCGCCGGTGGCGCCGTCCGACGTCTGCTCCGTGTTCCCGCCGTCGTCCCGCTGTCCCGGCTGTTCGGCGCTGCCCGCGGGCGCGGGGTCCGAGCCCTTGTCGTCCCCGTCGCCGGAGTCGCCGAGTCCGCAGGCGGTGAGGGAGAACATCAGGGCGACCGCCGTCAGGGCGGCGGCCGCCGTACCGGTTCTGCTCAGGGGCCTTGCTCCGTGCCGGGTCCTCATCAGTGCTGTTCCTTCGTGTGGGTTCACGGTCAGTCCTCGGCGAGCCGTACGGCGAGGAGGTCGGACATCTCGGGGAAGGAGTCCGGCCGTTCGGGGTCGATCGTGAAATCGCCTTCGTCGCAGCGCAGCTCGCCCAGTGGCGGCTTCTCGGGCGGCTCCTCGCCCTCCTCGGGCGGCTCCTCGCCCTCCGGCGGCGCCGTGGGGTCGGTCGACGGCGCGGGCTCCGGAGGCGGCGCGGGTTCGAAGTCGCACCGGGACTCCACGACGGCCGTCGCCCGCGCCTCGCCGTGCTCGCTCTCGGTGCCGGGCACGACGGTGTCGCCGACCGGGTTCTGCGAGCGGGTCCGTACGGTGAATCCCCAGCGCCCGTCCGTGAGGGCGCCGCAGCTGTCCACCGTGGCCTCGTTGGCCTGCGCGAGCCCGGTCGCCGCCCCGCAGGGCGCGCCCGAGGGGTCCGAGAAGTCACCTTCGAGCAGCCTGCGGAGGAAGTCCGCGTCGATCGGCGGCTGCCAGAGTTCGTCCCCGATCCGGTCCCGGGACTCCTGGGCGGCGGCGAGCGCGGCGGCGTCCGCCGCGGACTGGGTGCCGTTGCGGTTGGCGCCCGCCTGTCCGACCACGAAGAACGCGAGGGCGGCGAACAGGACCAGGGCCACCATCGTGATGTACAGCGGGGCCGCCTGGCCGGTGTCGTCCCGGGCGTACGGTCCACCGGCCGACCGCCGCGTCGTGGCGGCTACTTGCCGCCGCCGCTGCCGAGGATGTCGCTCACCTTCTCCTTGAGGCCGGTGGCGATGTCCCGGTGCACCCCGGTTCCGACGATGGCCGCGATGATCAGGCCGACCAGCACGATCACCCCCACGTACTCCACCGCCCCCTGCCCCCGGTCCCGTCGTTCCTTCAGTGCCCGGGTCCTGACGGCCGTCCAGGCCGCGAGGTGGACCCGGGTCTTGACCAGGGCCTTCAGCGTCACGTCGTTCGCCATCGTCTTCCCCTTCGACGCCGGAGGCGCCACGACACCCGCCCGGCTCGTACCGGTCCATGACACCACCCGCCGTGACGGCTTCCTCGCGGTACGTACGGACAGCGTCGCCTGCACTGTATGACGTGGCAGAACCGTTGCGAAGGGGGCCAAGGGCCCAACGTCCTTCTGAGGCGGCGAGTTGATGAGCTAACAGCCGATTTCGGCCGGGGTCGGAGGGGGTGTCCGCGGGTGCGGACGGCGGGGTTTCGGGGAACGGCCGTCCGGGGGCGCCGAGGGTGTTCGACGGGGCGTCCCGCGACGGGTCGGGAGCTGGTGGTGTCACGGGCTCCCCCTCCCGCTCGTTCGGCCCGGTGGTGACGGTGGACGGCCCGCCGGGCGTACCGGGGTCCGCCGTCGAATGTCCCACATCCGATTGCGAAAGCGAAGACGGTGGGCCGAACTCGCCGCGTACGGCGGGGAGTCCGGGCCGCCGGGTGTGCCTGGGCGGCAGTCCGGGCCGGGAGTCCACGGCGCTCAGCCGCCGAGGACGTCGGCGAGGTCGACGCCCGATCCGTAGTAGAAGCTCATCACGATCAGAATCATCGTGGCGGGCAACATGACCAGGGTGACCACGAGGGTCGCCTTGGGGATGGCCCGGGCGGCGTCGCGCCGGGCGTTCTGGGCGTCCGTACGCCGCATGTCGGTGGCGATCTGGATCAGCGTCTCCACGATCGGGGCGCCCAGTTCCTCCCCCTGCTGGAGTGCCGTGACGAACATCGACACCTGCTCGCTGTCGTTACGTCTGCGCAGTTGGTCGAAGGCGTCGCGGCGGCTGACGCCCATGTCCATCTGACGGAGGGTGATCCGGATCTCGTCGGCCCACGGCCCCCGGTACTTCTCCGCGACCCTCTCCAGCGCCTGCCGGAAGCCGAGTCCGGCGGAGACGACGACGGCGAGTACGTCGAGGAAGTCGGGGAGGGTGCGTTCGATATCGGCGCGGCGGCGGCGGATCGCGGCCCGGATGATCACATCGGTCCAGGTCAGTCCGAAGACCAGGGCCAGGGCGGCGACCAGGAACTCGCCGCGCAGCAGCATCGAGAAGGCGGCGGCGACGCCGAGGGCGCCGTAGACGGCCCGGCGGGCGGCGTAGCGGTCGACGGTGAGTCCGCCGGGGTTGCCCGCCGCGTCGAGCCGCCGCCGGAGGGCGTCGACCCGTTTGGGTCCCATGGCGGTGAGGACGGCGGGGGCGTACCGCATGCCGAGCCGGTCGATGCCGGAGCCGACGGCGGTGGTGCGGGTGGCGCCGACCTCCAGCGCCAGGACGAGGTCGCCGGGGAGTTTGGCCTCGGCGCGGTACATCCGGATCCCGTGGAAGATCCCGTACACCGAGAGTGCGAGGAGGGCGGCGAGCAGCAGTCCGGTCATCGTGGTGGCTCCTTCCGCCCTCAGACCTGGATCCGGGACATCCGGCGGATCATCAGCCCGCCGAGGATGTAGAGGCCGACGGCGATCAGGGTGGCCGTCTGGCCGGCGAACGAGCCGGTCATCTCGTCCAGCGCGCCCGGTGTCATGGCGTTGATCATCAGCAGGAATCCGAAGCCGAGCAGGGGTACGGCGAAGGCGGTGACCTTGATCTGGGAGAGCATGGTGGTGACCTCCCGCCGGGTCTCCTTCCGTTCCTCCAGCGTCTGGGTCAGATTGCGCAGGGAGCTGACGACCTGGCCGCCCGCCCGGTTGGCGAGGACGAGGGTCGTGACGAGGACGACGAGTTCCCGGGAGGGCAGCCGGTCGGAGAGTTCGGCGAGGGCGTCGTCCAGGCTCTGGCCGACGGCGAGCCGGTCGGCGACGAGTCCGAGTTCGGCGCCCGCCGGGTCGTCCAGTTCGTCGGCGGCCATCGCGAGGGCGGTCCGGAGCGCGAGCCCGGCCTGGGTGGCGTTGGCGAGGACCCGGGCGAGTTCGGGGAGCTGGTTGATGAACGCCTCGGTCCGTTTCGCCTGCTGCCAGGTGAGGAAGGACTCGGCGCCCCAGAGCGCGGCGAAGGCGGCCAGGACGCCGAAGAAGGGGGTGAAGACGGCGGCGACGATCAGATAGACGGTGAGGAGTACGGCGGCGGTGGCGACGGTGTACTCGCCGGGTGTGATGTCGAGGCCGGTGGTCCTGATCCGGCGTTCGAGCCTGCGGCCGTAGCGAGTCCGGCGCACCCTGCGGTCGACGGCGGGGAACCGGCGACGACGGCCGCCTGCCCCGGCGGGCGTACCCGTCTGGGACATCCGGGCGACGAGCGCCTGCGCCCTGGCCCGGCCGACGGACCAGTGGTGGACGCCGAGGACCCCGCACACGCCCGCCAGCAGGACGGCCGAGAGGGTGAGGAGTACAGGGGTGGTCATAGCGGACGGAAACCTTCTGGGACGAGGGCAGGGGCAGGGGCAGGGGCGGAGTCGGGACCGGCTACGGGGACGGGGGCCGGGCGGGGCGGCCGGTCCCGGTGGTTCGCGGGCGTACGGCGGTACGGGCGCTTCGCGCCGGGCGGCGGCGCCGGAGACGTGGTGGCGTACGTGGTCGCGGTGGCGTACGTGGATGTGGTCACAGCGCCCGCGTCCCCCGGACGGCGAGCTGGTCGTCGCTCTCGGCGACCCCGAACACCAGCGGCAGGACCTCGTTCCGCAGATGCAGCCGCTGGGCGATCCGGCGGGGCACGGGATGGTAGACGAACCGGCCGTGGACCCGGCCGTCGGCCGACATCGGCAGGGCCTCGAACCGGCAGACGGAGACGATCCGGTACTCCTCGCGGCCGTGCGAGTCCACCACGGCGATCTCCGTCACCCGGCGGGAGCCGTCGGCGTGCCGGCTGAGCTGCACGATCACATCGACGGCGCTGTTGATCTGGTCCTTGATCGCCGCGAACGGGATCTCGACCTCCGACATGGAGGCCAGGGTCTGGAGCCGCGTCAGGGCGTCCTCGGCGCTGTTGGCGTGGACGGTGGCGAGGGATCCGTCGTGGCCGGTGGACATCGCCTGGAGCATGTCGAGCGTCTCGCCGCCCCGGACCTCGCCGACGATGATCCGGTCGGGGCGCATCCGCAGGGAGTTGCGGACCAGGTCGCGGATGGTGACCCGGCCCTTGCCCTCGACGTTCGGGGGGCGGCTCTCCAGGGTGATGACATGGCTCTGCTGGAGCCGGAGTTCGGCGGAGTCCTCGATGGTGACGACGCGTTCGCCCTCAGGGATCAGTCCGGAGAGGGTGTTGAGGAGGGTCGTCTTCCCGGTACCGGTGGCCCCGGAGACGATCACATTGAACTTCGCCCGGACGAACCCGGCGAGCAGCAGGGTCATCTGTTCGTCCAGCGATCCGACGCCGATCAGCTCGGGCAGGGTGAAGGCGCGGGGGAAGCGGCGGATGGTGAGGATGGGGCCGCTGAGGGAGAGGGGCGGAATGATGACATTGACCCGCTCGCCGGAGGGGAGCCGGGCGTCCACCATGGGGTTGGCCTCGTCCACCCGGCGGTTGACGATGGAGACGATGCGTTCGATGGTCTGCATCAGTTGGTCGGTGGAGGAGAACCGCATGGGCAGCAGTTCCAGCCGTCCGGACCGTTCGACATAGACCTGGTCGGGGCCGTTCACCATGATCTCGCTGATGGAGGCGTCCTCCAGCAGCGGTTCGAGGATGCCGAGCCCCAGGGCCTCGTCCACCACGCGCCTGATGAGCTGGGCGCGTTCGGCGGTGGAGAGGACCGGGCCCTCGCGGCTGATGATGTGGCCGAGTACCCGCTCCAGCCGGATCCGGCGGTCACCGGCGGCGAGTGCCGACATCTCGGCGAGGTCGATCTCCTCCAGCAGCTTGGCGCGGTAGACGGCGACGAGACGGCCGACCTCGCCCCGGCCGTCGACCGGTTCGGGGCTGCCGATGCGCGCCCTCAGGCTCATGTCTGTCATCTCCCAGGTGATGCGGTGGTGCGGTGGATCGGGGGGCGGCGGCGGGTGCCGTACGACTCGTACGGCCCGTGGGGCTCGTACGGCCGGTAGGGGCTCGTCCGGGGCGGTCGGCCCGGTGGGCTCAGTCGGCTCAGTGGGCTCAGTCGGCTCAGTGGGCTCAGTCGCAGGGCATGGTCACGGTCCTCACCGCCGGGTCGAGGTCGAAGCCGGGCAGCAGCGACGGCACGTCGACGACGGCGGTCACGGATATCTCGTCGTCCTCGTCGGCGCAGCGCCCCGAGTCGAAGTCGGCGCCGTCCGCGAGCCAGCCGCTGATCGCCGCCCGCCCGGCCGCCGCGCCCCGGCCGGAGCCGTCCTCGGCGGACTCGGTCCTGGCGGCGGCCCGGGCGGCGGTACCGGCCTGCTGGGCGGTGTAGGCGACGATGCCGACCTGGATCGCGGCGAGGGCGACGAAGAGGAGCAGGGCGATCACCCCGGCGAACTCGATGGCCGCCTGTCCCTGGTCACGGGCCCGGTCCCGGTCCCGTAGCCGCGTCAGGGCGCCTGGCCCGCGGCCCGGCGAGCCGACCGGGCCCGTTGCCGGACCACTGCCGTACGCCCGCCGGTCCTGCGCCTCGCCCCCCGGCGAACCCCCCGGCCCCGGCTCCGGATCCGCCGCCGGACGACCGCCGGACAGCCGCCGGGCCGTCGTCTCGCGGCCGGGTGCGGCGGCATTCACCGGCGCGGCCCCGGGCACCGGCCGCACCCGCCGGGCCGGACCCGGTATCGGCACCCCCGGCACCCCCGGCGCTCCCCGCGCCTCCGGCGCCCTTCGCGCGCGTCCCGCCGTCATCGTTCACCGGCCCTCTCGTCGAGCGCCGCGCCCTCGCCGGTGAGGGTGAGGCCGATATCGCCGCCGCCGGGGAAGAACGCGGGGACCCGCAGCTCCACCGTGGCCCGGTACAGATCGCCGTCGGAGCGGCAGTCGACACCGGCGGCCCCCCAGGAGCCGGAGAGCGTCCGGCGGGCCGCCGCGTCGCAGGCGCCGCCGCCGCCGACCGCGCCCGCCCGGGCGGCCTCGTCGGCCGCGTTCCCGGCGAGGGAGAAGGTGTAGCCGGTGAGGGCCGCCTGCCAGAGCAGGCCGATGGTCAGCAGGATCACCGGGATGGTCCCGGTGAACTCGATCGCCGCCTGGCCCCGGTCGTCGTACCGCCGCCGTACGGTCCCGGTCCGCCGCCGTACGAGGCGTCGGGCGGCCCGCCGGACGGACCGGCCGGGCCCCCTCACCGCACGCCCCCCGGACCCGTACCGGCCACGGAGGCGGTACGGTTCCGGCCCTGCGCCCGTACCGCCGCGCGTGCCGCCGTCACCGGGCCCGCCCGCGGCGGAGGCCGAGGGAGCCGCGGTCGCCCCGGAACCGGCCGGTCTTCGCCGCCCCGGTCTCCTCCGGGGCGCGGACCAGGCCGAGTTCCCCGGCGAGCGACCACAGCGCCTGCTTCACCGCCGACTTGGCCTCCAGGTCCTGCATCCGGCCCGCGTCGATCACCGGCTGAAGCTCCTTGAACCCCGCGGGTACCGTCGCGCGGGCGACCTTCGTCCCGGTGATCCGTTCGATCAGCGGTGGCTGGATCTCGGTGGACCGGGTGTGCCGGTTGACGACGGTCACGGTCTCCTCCGCCTTGCGGATCTGGAGCCGGTCCCACATCCGGACCATGCGTTTGGCGGCCCGCACCGCGACCACGTCGGGCGTGGTCACCAGGACCGTCGTATCGGCCATCTCGATCGCCGCCGCGTTGCCCCCGGTCATCAGGGTGCCGCAGTCCACGATCACCACCTCGTGGCGGCCCCGCAGGGCGCTGACGATCTGGCGTACGGCCCGGTCGCCGACGTCCTCGCCGCGTTCGCCCTCGGCGGGGGCGAGCAGCAGTCCGACACCGGTGGGGTGGGCGAAGAGGGCGTCCTGGAGGACCCGGGGCGAGATGTCGGAGATCTGGGCCAGGTCGGCGACGGAGCGCCGGAACTGGACGTCGAGATAGGAGGCCACATCCCCGGCCTGGAGATCGAGGTCGACCAGGGCGACGGTCCGGCCGGAGGCGCGGGCGGCGAGGGCGAGCTGGACGGCCGTGACCGTCGTCCCCACCCCGCCCTTGGCGCCGCTGACGGTGACGACGGTCCCGCCGGGTCCGGCGACCAGCTCCCCGGCGTGCCCGAGGTGGCGGCGGACACCGGTGGACCAGGCGGCGGCCGACTGCACCCGCTGGGCCAGTTCCTCGTACGACAGCGGCAGCCCGATCAGGCCCCGGGCGCCGGAGTCCATCGCGGCCGAGTAGAGCCCCGGACCGGCGTCCACGGTGACCAGGACGACCCCGACGGCGGGGAAGCGGAGGGCGATGTCCCGGACCACCTCCAGCGCCGGGACCGGGCCGATCCGCTCGTGGACCAGGACGACCTCGGGGAGTTCGTCGAGGGATTCGGCGGCGAGCCGGGCCAGCAGGTCGAGCAGCGATGTGGAGTCGCCGACCGGTGGCAGCGGTTCGGCGTCCGGCAGCTGGCCGAGCAGGGTGGTGACCGACCGGGCCGCGTCCGGGTCCCCCACGGCCGGGAGGATGCGTGTGGTCATCCCGTACTCACCTGCTCTTGTCTTCGTCGAGGGTGTACGTGCTCTCGCCGGGCTTCAGCGCGCCGGGGCTGCCCTTGGAGAGGAGGGCGAGCCGGACGTTCTCGGCGAAGGACTCCGCGTAGGCGACGCGCTGGGCGTCGGCGGTGTTCAGGGCGAAGGTGATGGGGACGGCCTCACGGGCGGCGTCCCGGCGTTCGTCGCGCTTGGCGCCGATGGGGGTGAGGGTGCCGACGTCGATCACCCGGGCCTTGGAGACGATGATCCGGGACTCGTCCGGGTCGCTGTCCCGCCGCCCCTCGAAGGTGGCGAAGATATTCACCAGGTCACCGGGGGCGATCTTCCCGGCGACCCCGGTCGCGGCGTCGATCATGATGGCGATCTCCTGCTCCCCCGCGGCCAGCGCCGGGCGCTTGACGATCATGTCCTCCTGGAGGAGGGACCCCTTGCGGAGCTTGGTGACCGCTATCCGGCCCCGGATGTGGGCGAGATCGGTGACGGCGCTGTCGGAGAGCCAGCGCTCGGGGATGGCGGTCTTCTCGAACTGGTCGGCGCGCAGGGCGGTGTAGGGCGCGATATCGGATTTCAGCCGGTACGCGGTGACCTCGGGGCCGACCTTGGAATTCACGTCGCCGATCACGGTGATCACGCCGAAGAAGGCGGCGAGGGCGCAGAGGACCGAGATCGTGAGCAGGATGACGCCTCGGCGTTGGCGTGAATTCATGAGCTGGGGAACCTCGTTCGCGGAAACGGAAGGGACGACGGGTGTGCGGTACGCGGGACGTGCGGGGGGTGCGAAGTGTGCGAGGTGCGCGGGCGGGGGCCGGTGCGGGCGCGGCGTACGGCGTACGGAAGCCCGAAGCGGCGCGCGGCACCCGGAGGACCGAAGCGGTGGACGGCGTACGAGAGCCCCGGGCCGCGTACGGCGTACGGAGGCCCGAAGCGGCGCGCGGCGTACGGCGGGCCTCCCCCGGGCCCTCCCCGGGGCCCGGCGGTTCCACTCGTGGTCGGTCCTGCCCCGGCCGGGCGGGCGTGGTCAGCCTGCGGGGGTTCCATGGCCCAGGACACCGGAGTTCCGCGGGCCACCCGCTTCGAGCTGGTGGCCCTGCCCCGCCGGGACGGCGGGCGCCGAACAGAATCCACAGAGGTCGCCGATGACTTCGATCCCGCACCAGACGCACTTCGCCCGGCGGACGGAGGAGACGAGCTGGTAGAGGATGGAGATATCGGGCAGGAAGGCGGCGAACTCGACCAGTTTGGCGGTGCCCCACCAGCCGGGCGAGTCGGTGGGCAGGGGGACCTCGTCCACGGCCTGGCTCTGCCAGGCGGGGGCGAGTGTGCCGGTGACCCAGTCCGGCTGGGCCTGCCCCTTGGCGATCACCATCCGGGTGGCGAAGTCCGGGCCGGTGAGCGGTGGGCCCGTACGGTCGCCCGCGCCGATCCTGATCAGCTCGGGCTGGGGGTTGGCCAGTACGGCGAACTGGGCCCCGGGCACCCAGGACTTGGCGTGCGACTTCAGGCCCACCGGGACCCGGTCGAGCCGGGCCACCGAGTGCAGCAGCGCCCCGCTGTAGACGTAGTGGGAGAGCAGCCGGGCGGCGGAGGCGACGACTCCGGGGCCGAGGTCGCAGATCGAGAGCTGCCGGAGCTGGCGGGTGATCACGGCGACTCCCAGGGGCGGGAGTTCCAGCTTGAGCAGGGCGATCCGGGGGCTCTCCAGCATGGAGCGCACGGTGTGCAGCCGTCGTTCGTGGGCGACCGGGATCGACGCCGGGTAGGGCACGACGAGATGTCCGTACTGCTCCAGCAGTAATCCGGCCGTCCGCAGGGCGTCGTCCAGCGGCGCTTCGTCGGGGGACGGCAGCGCCGCCGCCGTGGGGGTATGCGGATCCATCGGCGGTAGCACCAGATCTGCGCTGGTGACAGCTATTGCGGTCGGCACGCTGGTTCCCCGTTTCGACAACGGCCCACGGGGGTCCGTGACCGCGGTTCCGTACTGCCTGCTGCTCCTGCCTCAGCACTTTAGCCACGAGGTGGCGGCCGGAGAACACCCCGCCGGAACTCACCGCCCCGTCCCGCACACGCTCCGCTCAGGCCAGAGCCGTACATACCCCCGTGAAGGCCGTCGTATCCCCGGAACAGTCGCCGGAGATCGGCCCGGAACCCCAGCCGATACCCCCGGAGCGGCCGGCGCAAGGGCCGGGGGGCCCGATTCTTCCGTACCCATCGGGGAATCGGCCGAAAATCGCCGCCGCTCGATCCGGTCGCGGGCAGGTCGGCGGCGGCCCGCCCGGGGAGAGCCGGGACCGCCAATCGCTGACGGAGGTCTTGACAACCCCATTGGTCTGGACCAGTTTTACGCCAAGCGGTGGCTCAGGGAACGAACGGCGGACGTACGCGGTTCTCCCCCGTTCCGCCCCTGGCTTTCCCGTTCTCTCCTTAACTCCTTCCTGTCGTCGGTCCGGTCCTCCCGGATCCCCCCACCCCCCACACTCACCTCGTCCCAGTACCTCCACCCCCACACTTGCGGAGGCAGCACGTGGTATTCGACGTATTCGACAGACGTCCACGGAGATGGCTCGGCGGAGCCCTGGCGCTCGCCGTAGGCGCCGGTCTCACCGTGCTCGGCACCGCGGCCCCGGCCCAGGCCGCGGACATCAACAACGCCAAGAACTCCGGCTTCGAGACCGGGCTCGCCAACTGGACCTGCACCGGCGGGAACGGCGCGACCACCTCGACCCCGGTCCGGACCGGCGCCGCCGCCCTCAAGGGCACCCCGGCGGGCAGTGACATCGCCCGGTGCAGCCAGACCGTCGCGGTCAAGCCCAACTCCAGCTACACCCTGAGCGCCCACGTCCAGGGCAGCTTCGTCTATCTCGGCGCCTCCGGCACCGGCACCACCGACGTCTCCACCTGGTCGCCCGGCGGCACCGGCTGGAGCCAGCTCTCCACCAGCTTCCGTACCGGCGCCTCCACCACGTCGGTGACGGTCTACACCCACGGCTGGTACGGCCAGTCCGCCTACTACGTCGACGACGTCAGCGTCTTCGGCCCGGACGGCGGAGGCGGCGGCGAGGAGCCGCCGGTCGTACCGCCGGTCCCGACCGGACTCGCCGCGGGCACCCCGACGGCCACCACGGTCCCGCTGAACTGGACCGCCTCCGCCGGCGCCACCCAGTACCACGTCTACCGGAACGGGACGAAGGTCCAGACGGCCACCACCACGTCGGCGACCGTCACCGGACTGACCCCCGACACCAGCTACCAGTTCACCGTCTCGGCGGCGAACGCCGCGGGCGAGTCCGCCGCCTCGGCCCCGCCGGTCACGGTCCGCACCCGGATCGAGGACACCAACCCGACCGTGCCCCGGCACGCGGTGACCGGCTACTGGCAGAACTTCAACAACGGCGCGACCGTCCAGAAGCTCCGCGACGTCAGCCCGAACTACGACATCATCGCCGTCGCCTTCGCCGACGCCACGACCACTCCCGGTGAGCTGACGTTCAACCTGAGCCCGGCGCTCGGTTACGCCAATGTCGCCGAGTTCAAGTCGGACATCGCCGCCAAGCGGGCCGCGGGCAAGTCGGTCATCATCTCCGTCGGCGGTGAGATCGGGAACGTCACCATCAACAGCGACGCCTCCGCGACCGCCTTCGCCAACAGCGCCTACGCGCTGATGCAGGAGTACGGCTTCAACGGCGTCGACGTCGACCTCGAACACGGCATCAACTCGACCTACCTCACCAAGGCCCTGCGCCAGCTCTCCGCCAAGGCGGGGCCCCGGATGGTCCTGACGATGGCCCCGCAGACCCTCGACATGCAGTCGACCGGCACCGAGTACTTCAAGCTGGCGCTGGCGG
This sequence comes from Streptomyces sp. NPDC020875, assembly GCF_040641415.1. NCBI lineage: Bacteria > Bacillati > Actinomycetota > Actinomycetes > Kitasatosporales > Streptomycetaceae > Streptomyces > Streptomyces sp. NPDC020875. The sequence continues at coordinate 207,072 of NZ_JBFADP010000002.1, forward strand.
TCAAGGACATCCTCACGGTCGTCAACACCCAGTACTACAACAGCGGCGCCATGCTCGGCTGTGACGGCAAGGTCTACTCCCAGGGCACCGTCGACTTCCTGACGGCGCTCTCCTGCATCCAGCTCCAGGGCGGCCTCGACCCGTCGCAGATCGGTATCGGGGTCCCGGCCTCGCCGCGCGGCGCGGGCGGCGGCTACGTCTCCCCGTCCACGGTGACCGCGGCGCTGGACTGCCTGGCCCGCGGCACCAACTGCGGCACGTTCCGCCCGGCCCAGACCTACCCCGGCATCCGGGGCGCGATGACCTGGTCCATCAACTGGGACGCCCACGCGGGCAACGCCTGGTCGAACGTGGTGGGACCGCACGTCCGCGGCCTTCCGTAACCCGACCTAGTGACACCCGCCCGGCGGCGGACCCCCCACCCGGGGCGGTAAGCCGCCGGACGGCCCGGCCCCCGTCCGGATCCGCCGGACCACAAGGCCAGTCGTACGTACCGTTCACCCCCACGCCGAGGTCGTACGACACCAGCGGCAGCGCCACCGACCTGTCCCGGTGGCGCTGTCGCGCTTTTCCGGCCCGTCCGCGTTCCCGCCGCCCCCTGAGAGCGGCCGTCCGCGTTCCGGCCCGGCCCTCGCGGACCGCCCCGCCCACGGCGGGCGTATCCGGCGCCGCACCGGCGTGCGCACCGCCCGTACCCCCGACGCCATCTTGACCAGTCCATGTCATGGCCCCACGATGTGTGCCCACACGGCACCATCCATCCGCGTCGCATACCTGTTCCACCCCCACCCCTCAGGAGACAGCAATGCGCCTACGCATCCGCGGCAGCGGCCGGGGCAGACGAACAGCGGCGATCACCGGTCTGCTGGCGATCGCCCTGATGGCCCCCCTCACCGCCAACGCGGTCCAGTCCGACGCGCCCGACCCCGGGTCCGCACGGACGGCGGCGGCCACGGCGGCCGCCGAACGGATCACCCAGTACCAGGTCGACGGCGTCGTCGGCGCCGCCCAGCGGACGACGCTGGCCGCGACCGGCGTCGCGATCGACGAGGTCGACGCCCGCGCGGTCGTCGTCAGCGCCGACCCGGCCCAGGCGAAGAAGCTCCGGGCGCTCGGCTACCGGCTGACGGCCCTGCCCGGGCCCCCGGCCCGTACCGCCGCCGGAACCGACGTCCGGCCGCTCGACTTCCCGCCCGCCGACTCCCGTTACCACAACTACGCGGAGATGAACGCGGCGATCGACCAGCGGATCGCGGCCCATCCGAACATCATGAACAAGCGGGTGATCGGCCGGACCCATCAGGGCCGGGACATCATCGCCGTCAAGGTCAGCGACAACGTCGCCACCGACGAGAACGAGCCCGAGGTGCTCTTCACCTCGCAGCAGCACGCGCGCGAGCATCTGACCGTGGAGATGGCCCTCTATCTGCTGCGGGAGCTGGGCGAGGACTACGGCACCGACTCGCGGATCACCAACGCGGTCAACGGCCGGGAGATCTGGATCGTCCCCAGCATCAACCCCGACGGCAGCGAGTACGACATCGCCACCGGCTCCTACCGCAGCTGGCGCAAGAACCGGCAGCCCAACACCGGCTCGACCGCCGTCGGTACCGACCTCAACCGGAACTGGAACTACCGGTGGGGCTGCTGCGGCGGCTCCTCCACCAGCCCCGGCTCCGAGACCTACCGCGGCCGGGCCGCCGAGTCCGCGCCCGAGGTGAAGGTCGTCGCCGACTTCGTCCGCAGCCGGGTCGTCGGCGGCAAGCAGCAGATCAGGACCGGAATCGACTTCCACACCTACAGCGAGCTGGTGCTCTGGCCGTACGGCTACACCTACTCCGACACCGCCGCCGGGATGACCCAGGACGACCGGAACGCCTTCGCCGCGGTCGGCCAGAAGATGGCCGCCAGCAACGGCTACACCCCGCAGCAGTCCAGCGATCTGTACATCACCGACGGATCGATCGACGACTGGCTCTGGGGCAACCAGAAGATCTTCGGCTACACCTTCGAGCTGTTCCCGCGCAGCGCGTCGGGCGGCGGCTTCTATCCGCCGGACGAGGTGATCGAACGGGAGACCAGCCGCAACCGGGACGCCGTACTCCAGCTCCTGGAGAACTCCGACTGCATGTACCGCTCCATCGGCAAGGAGGCCCAGTACTGCTGATACCCGGATGACGGGCCGCGTCCGGGGCCCGTGAGGACATGTCGGACGACGGCGCGCGGCCCCCGGGCCCCGCGCCGTTCGTTCGCCGCCCCGCGCCGCGCATGCACTCGTACGTCTCCGGACCCGTACGCCTCCGGACCCGTACGGCTTCCCCTCGCGCGACCGGCTCTCCGCGCCCCGGGCCGCACGCCCCCGCGCCCGCGCACGGCCCCTTCCGGGCGCCCCCGCCGCGCACCGGTCCCGCGCTGCGGCCGGTTACCGTCGGCGGGGCGGCGGCCGTCCCGCCCCGGGACCGGGCGTTACCAAGCCATACCTCCGGCCGTCGGCCGCAAAGTTGGCCGAATTTTTGCGCGGGTTGCCCGCGTGTCGCCTTTTCCGGACCGCCGGTGATGGACTTTGCCCACCGTTGCCGGTGGTGAACCCGTCAAGTGTTCTATAGGGTCCCCGGAGTTGACCACTTCGCACACGTCTGCTGTGCACGAGGAGCAGTTGATGGCAGTGTTCGGCGTCGCCGCAGTCGCCGCCCTTTTACTCGCCGCACTCGCGGCGGCGCTCGTGTACAGGTCACAGGCCCGTCGCGCACGGGCCCGCGCCGCCGATCTCGCGACCGCCGCCGACCGGTTCGCCGACCAGTCGGTACCGGCGCTGATGACCGCGATCCGGCAGGGCGGGAGACCGGGCTCGGCACTCGCGGCCGTACCCGCCCCCGAACACCTCGCCTATCAGCGGGTGATGCGGCAGATCGCGGACGAGGCGGAGCGCGCGGAACGGCTCCGGGCCGCCGCCGTCTCGGAAGCCGGGCTCGGTGAGAAGCGCCGGGCCGCCGCGATGGCCGCCTGCGCCAACGCGGCCGGGCGGATGCAGGCCATGACCACCGGCATGCTCGCCGACCTCCGCGAGATGGAGCATCTCCACGACGACGAGGACGTCCTCGCCGATCTGCTCCATCTCGACCACCGCACCGCCCAGGCCGGGCGGCTCGCCGACTCCATCGCCGTCCTCAGCGGGGCCCGCTCCGGGCGCCGCTGGGCCAAGCCGATCCCGATGGAATCGATCCTCCGCGGCGCCATGGGACGGATCGCGGGCTATCAGCGGGTACGCCTCCGTTCGGTCGCCGACATCGCTGTCGCGGGCCACGCGGCCGAGGGCGTGATGCATCTGCTCGCCGAACTCCTCGACAACGCCTGCAACTTCTCGCCCCCCACCACCGACGTCCACGGCTATGTCGCCGAGGTCCCGGCCGGGGCCGTGATCACCATCGAGGACAGCGGTCTGGTGATGGGCGAGACGGCGCTGCGCCGGGCCGAGAAGGCGGTCACCGGGAACTCCGGCGACCTCTCCACCCTCACCGGCACCCGGCTCGGCCTGGCCGTGGTCGGGCGGCTGGCGAAGAAGCACGGACTGACGGTCTCGTTCCGCCCGTCGGCCATCGGCGGCACCGGGGTGGTCGTGATGATCCCCCAGGAGCTGATCACCCGCAGCCGTCCCGACGAGCCCCAGGTTCCGGTCGCCCTGCGGCGCACCGGGCGCCCGGCGGCCGTCGCCGCGGCCCCGGCCGCCGCCCCGGCGCCCGAGCCCGTACCCGCGTTCCCGCCGGACCCGGCGCTGTCGGCGGGCGAACGGCCGCAGCCTGCCGCCGAACTGCCCAAGCGGCGGCGCGGCCGGACCCTGGCGGCCACCCACCCCGAAGGACTGCCCAGCTCGGCCGCCCCGGCCGAGTCCGGTTCCGGCGGCAGGAGCGCCCGGCCGCAGTCCGCCGGAGCCGGAGCCCGCTTCGGCGCCTTCCGCCGGGCCGTCACCGGCCGTACGCCGGACTCCGGCCCCGGCACCACCACGACCACGACCACGACCCCCGCGACTCCCCTTTCGGAGGACGACCGATGACCGTATCCGCCACCGGCGCGGCTGGCCTCGGCTGGCTGCTGGAAGGACTGCTGGAGCGCACCCCCGGCACCCGGCACGCCCTGGTGCTCTCCCGCGACGGCCTGAAGCTCTGCCATACCGCCGAGCTGTCCGCCGACCGCGCCGACCAGCTCTCCGCGATCTCCGCCGGGATCCAGAGCCTCTCCCACGGCGCGTCCGTGGAGTTCGGCGACGGCTCCGGCGGCGTACGCCAGTCGATGACCGAGTTCTACGGCGGCATCCTCTTCATCGCCGAAGCCGGTGAGGGCAGCCATGTCGCCGTGGTCGCCGCCGAGGACGCCGACGCCGGACTCGTCGGCCACAACATGCTCGAACTGGTCGAGCAGTTGGGCGAGCACCTCAGCGCCCCGCCCCGGTCCGCCGATCCCGCACCCGTGGATTGACCGGGATGGTCCGCGCCGCCCGGGACGAGAACCCGGACCGTCTCTATACGCTGACCGGCGGCCGGAGCCGCCCCAGCCGCAATGACTTCGACCTGGTGACCCTGGTGGTCGCCGAGTGCGAACCGGCCCGGGGCATGCAGTCGGAGCACGCCGCCATCCTGCGGCTCTGCCCGCTGCCGGTCGCGGTCGTCGAGATCGCGGCCGAGCTGCGGTTACCGGTCAGCATCACCAAGATCCTGCTCTCCGATCTGCTGGACGCGGGCCGGATCACCGTCCGCCATCCGCGCACCCTGGCGTCGCCGGCGCGGCTTCCCGACCACGCGACCCTGGAGAAGGTGCTCGTTGGACTCCGCGAACTCTGACCTCGCCGAGCCGCGCCCGGCGTCCCGTACGCCCCTCAGCCGGACCGCCGACAACGGACTGAAGATCGTCATCGTCGGCGGCTTCGGCGTCGGCAAGACCACCATGGTCCGCTCGGTCAGCGACATCCGTCCGCTGAACACCGAGGAGACCATGACGCTGGCCGGGCGGGACATCGACGATCTGCGGGCCGTCCCGAACAAGTCGGCGACCACGGTCGCCTTCGACTTCGGCCGGATCAGCCTGGACGACCGTACGGTGCTCTATCTCTTCGGCGCCCCCGGCCAGGAGCGGTTCTGGTTCCTGTGGGACCGGCTCTTCAGCGGCACGCTGGGCGCGGTCGTCCTGGTCGACGACCGCAGGCTGGCGGACTCCTGGTACGCCATCGACCGGCTGGAGCACCACGGGACCCCGTTCATCGTGGCCCGTAACGACTTCGGCGGACCGCCGCACGAGGCGGAGCGGATCCGGGACGCGCTGGACCTCGATCCGCATATCCCGCTGATCGACTGCGACGCCCGCTCCCGGGACTCCAGCAAAAAGGTGCTGATCACCCTGGTCGAGCATCTGCAAGCACTCGTCGGCACTCCGGAGACGGCCTGATGACCACCCCAGAATCCGCCCGGACCGGCGGCTGCCCGGCCCACCAGGGGAACACCTCCCCCGTGGCGCTGAGCGGCCCCCGCTTCCACACCGACCCGCACCAGCTCTACCGGGAGATGCGCCGGGAGCACGGGCCGGTCGTCCCGGTCGAGCTGCCGGGGAACATCCCGGCCTGGCTGATCGTCGGCTACCACGAGATGCACCAGGTCACCAGCGACCCGGAGCTGTTCCCGCGCGATGTGGGCCTGTGGAACCAGTGGCCGAACATCCCCGACGACTGGCCTCTGCTGCCGATGATCCAGCGGCCCCAGCCGTCGATCTACTTCACCGCGGGCGCCGACCACCGCCGCCATGTGTCCCTGGTGGTCCCGGCGCTGGAGAGCATCGACCCGTTCGATCTCCGGCGGACCTGCGAGGAGCTGTCGGACCGGCTGATCGACGCGTTCTGCGGGCGCGGCGAGGCCGATCTGGTGGCCGAGTTCGCCAAGCCGCTGCCCGTACTGGCGCTGGCCCGGGTCCTCGGCTACTCCGACGAGGACGGTACGACCCTGGCCAGGGCGCTCGGTGAACTCGTCGACGGCGGCGAGGGCGCCCAGCGCGCCCACGGTGAGTACCTCGCCCTCAACCAGCGGCTGGTGAAGGCCAAGCGGAACGAGCCCGGGGACGACGTCACCTCCTGGATGCTGGCGCAGGACGGCTTCACGGAGGAGGAGGTGGCGCTCAATGTGAAGGACGTCCTGGGCGCCGGCTTCGTCACCACCGCCGACTGGATCGGCAACTCGATCCGGCTGATGCTCACCGACGACCGGTTCGCCGCCGCCCTGGGCGGCGGTCGGCACAGCATCGGCCAGGCCATGAACGAGGTGCTCTGGGAGGACACCCCGACCCAGATCCTGGCGGGCCGCTGGGCGGCCCGGGACACCCTGCTCGCCGGACGGCAGATCCGGGCCGGTGACCTGCTGATGCTCGGACTGGCCGCCGCCAACGCCGACCCGCTGATCCAGCAGCAGTTCGCGCCCTCGCAGGGCGGCAACAGCGCCCACTTCTCCTTCAGCCACGGCGAGTACCGCTGCCCGCTCCCGGCCCAGGAGATCGCCGAGATCGTCGCCCGTACCGCCATCGAGGTACTGCTGGACCGGCTGCCCGACGTCGATCTCGCGGTGCCCGCGCAGACCCTGGTCCGCCGTCCGTCCACGTTTCTGCGGGGCATGACGGCGATTCCCGTTCGGTTCACGCCCATTCGCCCGACTGGAGATCAGCAATGAGCCGTACCAGCGCGCCCGCCCCCGCCCCCTCCCTGGTCATCGACCCCCTCGTCCGCGATCTCGACGGCGAGACCGCCCGGCTCCGGGAGACCGGGCCCTTCGTCCGGATCGATCTGCTCGGCGCCCCCGCCTGGACCGTCACCGAACACGCCGTCGCCCGGCGGCTGCTGACCGACGCCCGGCTGGTGAAGGACATCAACCGGTGGAGACTCTGGCAGTCCGGTGAGGTCGACCGCCGCTGGCCGCTGGTCGGCATGATCGACACCGGCCGTTCCATGTTCTCCGTGGACGGCGCCGAACACCGGCGACTGCGCGCCAAGACCGCCCAGGCCATCACCGCCCGCCGGGTGGAGTCCATGCGCCCGGTGGTGGAGAACATCACCGCCGAACTCCTCGACGCCCTGCCCGGACACGCCGGTCCCGACGGCCGGGTCGACCTCAAGACGTACTTCGCCCAGCCGCTGCCGATGAGCGTCGTCTGCAATCTGATGGGCGTCCCCGACGAGTCCATCCCCCGCCAGATGCGGCTCTGGAAGGCGTTCTTCTCCCTCCTCACCCCGCAGGACGAGCGGCTGGCCGCCGTCGCCGAGCTGACCGAGATCTTCACCGAGCTGGTCGCGGAGAAGGCCCAGGCGCCCGGCGACGACCTCACCAGCGCGCTGATCCTCGCCGACGAGGGCGGTGAACCCCTCACCCAGCTGGAGGTGATGGGGAACCTCAAGGACATGATCGGCGCCGGGCACGAGACCACCGTCGGTCTGGTCCTCAATGCCGTACGCGCCCTGCTCACCCACCCCGACCAGCTCGAACTCGTCCGCTCCGGCGAGGTGCCCTGGGAGACGGTGGTCGAGGAGGTGCTCCGCTGGGACCCGCCGACGACCCATCTGCTGATGCGGTTCGCCACCGAGGACATCGAAGTCGCGGTCGACGGCGATGACGGCGAAGGCAGCGGCGGCTTTGTGATCGAGCGCGGCGAGGGCGTGGTGATCTCGTACCGGGCGATCGGCCGCGACCGGGACCGGCACGGCGGCGACGCGGACTCCTTCGACATCCGCCGGGCCACCCCGATCCGCCATATGACCTTCGGCCACGGCCCGCATATGTGCCCCGGCGCGGCGCTCTCCCGACTGGAGGCGAATATCGCCCTCCCGGCGCTCTTCGCCCGCTACCCGGACCTCCGGCTGGCGGTCCCGGCGGACGAGCTGCGCAATATGCCGGTGATGACCCAGAACGACCTGGAGGCGTTCCCGATCCTCCTCCACGGCTGACGCACCCCTCCGGGGCGGTGCTGTGGAGGGCCAAGGCGCTGGGGGTCCCCCCATTGCCGAAGGCATAGGGGGAGGAACTGCGCGACCAGCCACATACGGTCCGCGGACCGCGTACCTGCTCGGGCGGCACCGCCACTCGCGGCAAGCGGAACCGTACAGCTCCCGTACGCGGTATCCGGTCTGCGGATCGTGGCGGGCTGGTCGCGCAGTTCCTCGCGCCCCTGACCGCCTCCACCTGACCGCCCCGGAGGGGAAAACGCGTTGCCCGGCGCGGGCGCGTCGGGGAGCATGCCGCATGCTTGCGGTTCAGTGGCACCTCACCGACGACATCGACGACTTTCTCGCCGGGGCGGGTGACTTCCTGCACGCCAGCCCGGATGTGTGCCTGATGCCCCTGACGGTGATCGCCCGCGTGCGCGCGGGCACGTACACCTTCGCCCCGGGGCAGGCGCTCCAGTTCGGCCGGCTGGAGAGCGGGGGCAGGGTCCACGGGGTCTTCCACCGTCTCCCGGGACTCGGTATCGGTCTGACCGGTCTCACGCCCGAGCGGGCCGCCGGACTCGCCGGATATCTCGCGGACCTCGGGTTCGACCTCCCCTATGTCAGCGCCGACCGCCCGGCCGCCACCGCGTTCGCCGAGGCGTGGCACCGGCATACCGGCGCGGCCTTCTCGCTCCGGGTGGAACTGCGGCTGCACCGGCTGGGCATCCTCACCCCGCCGGAGCCGCTTCCGGCGGGCCGGGCCCGGCGCGCGGGCGAGGCAGATCTGGCCCAGGTCGTCGACCTGTGCCGGGGTTTCGCCGAGGACGTCCGGGAGTCCGTCACCGTCACCATGGACACCTGGCCGGACACCCGGTTCGCGGACAAGGACTACACGTTCTGGGAGTCCCCCGACGGCACCCCCGTCTCCGTCGCGGGCGCCAATCCGCCGGTCGCCGGAGTGGTCCAGATCGACCCCGTCTACACCCCCGCCCACCACAGGGGCCACGGCTACGCGGCGGCGGCGACCGCCGCGGCCTGCGAGACGGCCCGTACGGAGGGCGCGACCGGGCTCGTCCTCTTCACGGACGCCGCCAACCCCACCAGCAACGCGCTCTACCACCGGCTGGGGTTCCGGGTCCTCAACGAGTGGGCGGTCTACGACTTCACGACGACGGCGGCGGGTGCTCCGGAGTGACGGGCCGGATCATCGCGGTGAAGCGGGGCGAGTCGGGGAAGGGCTGCTGTTCGCCGAGGGTGCGGTAGCCCCAGCTCTCGTAGACGGTCTTCACCCGGCCGCCCCCGGCCCCGGGGTCGACCAGCAGCGTGACGCGTTCCTCGGTCCGCCGGGCGAGCCAGGTGTCGTGCAGCCGCCGGGCGGCCCCGGTACCGCGCCAGCGTTTGCGGACCACGATCTCGTTCAGGGCGACCGTGCGGTGGCCGTCCTCCCGGACCAGACCGGCCGGGAGCGGTGGGTTCATGCTCCGCCACCAGCGGGTGTCGGCGGCGAGCGGTATGCCGAAGCAGAACCCGGCGGGCTCGCCGTCGTCGTAGCCGATGACGGCGGCCCAGCCGGGGCGGGCGGCGTAGGCGCTCAGCCGCAGATCGAACCGGGCGCCGCTGTGGAAGTCGCCCGTCATGCCGAAGTCCTGGTGTCTGACCTCGGTATGGACGGCGAGGACAAGGTGCCGTACGGCCTCCAGACCGGCTGCGTCGAGATGGCGGAACTCCATGGTCAGAGCCGCCCCTTCGGGTCGTGGAAGCGTTCGGTCCAGGCGTCGGCGAACCGGGCCCCGGGGGCGATCCCGGCCAGCCCCCGGTCGAACCTGCGCAGTGTCTTACGGGTCCGCCCGGTGAGGGCGCTCCGGTCCGCCAGTACGGTCAGGGCCGTGCCGCAGGCGGTCTCGGCGTCCCGCTGCCGCAGCTGGGTGAGGGCGAGATGGGCGGTGTAGTAGGCGCGGTTGCGGCGGTATTCGGGGCGGAGCAGGGCGAGGGCGCGGTGCAGATGGGCCTCCGCCTCCTCGTACTCGCCGAGCTTGGCGAGGACCAGGGCGGACAGGCCGTGCAGTTCGGCCGCGTCGAAGAACGCCCACCAGCTGTCGCGGTCCGCCGTGTGGTCGGCGCGGTCGAAGGCGCTGTGGGCGTTGTCGAGGGCGCGCCGCCCGGCGCGGGCGTTCCCGGTGCCCGCGTCGACGGAGGCGAGCCGGGCGGAGGTGATGGCGGCCAGCAGCGGATCCCGCTGGCAGGCGGAGGAGTTACGGGCCACCTGGGCGGCGGCCATGGCCTCGTTGTGGTCGCCCCGCTGGCCCGCGAGGATCGAGACGTGCCGCCAGACCCGGAGTTCGGTCTCGGCCCGGCCGGAGAGTCTGGCCAGGGTGAGGGCGCGGTCCACGTACCGCTGGGCGTGTTCGGGGCGGCAGCGGTCCACGGCGGCCCAGACCGCGAAGCCGGTGAAGGACGACGCGAGGGCGTAGATCCGGGACCGGACGCGCTCCGGGAGCATCCCGCCGGAGAGCAGCAGGGCCAGCGCCTGCTCGCTGAAGGCCAGGGCCTCGGCCTCCAGCCGGGCCGTGGCGCCCGTGCCGTCGTCGTCCCGGATCAGCCGGTCGAAGGCTTTTTCGAGGGCGTCGACCTGTGCCATGCCGAACCGGGGCAGGGGAATCGCGGCGGACCCGGTTCCGGGCAGCGCCGACCCGCCGATTGCGGCGGTCCCGGCGACGGTGAAGTGACGGCGTTTCACGATTTCCTCCGGATCCATGTCCGCTGAGCCTTCGGCCGTAAAAACGTGAACTGCTGCACTGTTCCTCGGCTTGAATCCCAGCTCATACGCGTCGGATCCGAACTCCGCCCGCAATGCGAGCCGCTGTCGTTCCTGGGGCCACCTCGTCTTTCCGGTAAGCCAGTTACGGATGTGTCGTGAGGTAATGCTGCCGGGCCGGCCGGTCAGGACCTGGATATGAGCGTTGAGCCGATCGGCCAACTCCTCCTGCGACAGCCCGGTGGCGCGCAGATGAGCGGCGAAACGGGTGTTCTCCGGCTGCACCATCAGCCCAAGGTAGCCCCGCGGGAACCGACCGTGCCGGGGCGCGGGTAAAAATTTCCGCCGCCGCACCGGACGCCGGGCGGCCGAATTGCCTGGTTCGACTCCGCGACGACCCGCTTTCCTCGAAGCCGGAACCATTCGCCGGGCCCCGTTCCGTTCGCCGACCGATCGGCCCGGCGGGGAAAGGCGCTCCGACGGGCCGTCGCCACGGTCCGCCGGAGCTGAGACCAACCAGCTTTCCAAGGAGCTGATCAGTCATATGCGTGATGCTATCGCCTCTCTGTTGACGCGAACCCCCGCTCGTTTTCCGGTCCGGCGGAGAAGCCCGATCGCCCCGCCGCCGCCACCGGTCGCGGAGGTGTTCCGGCCCCCTGCGGAAGGAGCCCCGCGGTGACCGCCCCGGTGGTCCTGGCGATCATCACCCATGAGTCCCGGGTGCTCCTCGTCCGCCGCCGACTCCCCAAGGGGGTCCTGCTCTGGCAGTTCCCCGGCGGCAAGAACGAGAGGGCCGAATCCGCGGCCGCCGCGGTGGTCCGGGAGACCCGGGCGGAGACGGGCCTGACGGTCGTCGCGGGCCCGGTCCTGGGCGAACGCCGGCACCCGAGGACGGGCCGCACACTCGTCTACGTCGCCTGCGCGATCGCCCGCGGCACCGACCCGACCCCGCGGCTCGCCGCCCCCCGGGACATCGCGGCGACGGTCTGGGCACCGTACGACGGCATCGACCGCTATGTGCCGTACGGCGTCTTCGCCCCGGTCCGCCGCTATCTCCACCCGGCCTCGGCTTCGGCCTCGGCCCGGAAGGGGGGCTGACCATCCGAACGCGCCGGCCCTCGGCGGAGGTCCTCACCCCGATCGGGGTAGCCCGCCTCCACACCCCCCGGGCTGGAGAGGGTCGGCGCCCCGGGCTCTCACCGGGCCGCGATCCCCTCCGGCCGTTCGGCCCGGCGCCGCCGCCGGTACGCCGCGGTGAGCAGGCCGAGCAGCGGCCCCCAGAGCAGCAGCGGGAGGTAGCAGACGTAGTAGACGGCGGCCGTCCAGCCGCCCGCCTCACCGGGGTAGCCCGCCGGGGTCGGCTCCCCTTGGAGCGTGACACCGGCGAAGTCCGCGGCGAAGGCGGCCGTCCAGACGACCGTCAGCAGCACCGCGCCGATCGCGGCGGGCACGACGACGGCGAGCGGCGGCACCCGGCGCCCGCGCAGTACGGGAACCCACCGCGGGAACACCTCGCCCCAGGCGGCGATCAGCCCGACGGCGGTGAACGCCACCAGCTCCGAGAAGACGGACAGGAGGACGATGTACACCTCACCGGGCAGCCAGCCCGGGAGAGTGCCCGAGCCAGTGTCGCCGCCCTCCATACCGGGGACGAACTCCGTGGCGATCCGCCAGAGACCGGACGGCAGTACGACGAGCGGAACGGCGAGCGCGGCATTGCGCACCCGGCGGGAAACTCCGGCCACCGGAGCATGAGCCGCAGCCCAGACGGCCCGCGCCCGACCGGCCGGGGCCGCCGGAACTCCGTGAGTCCGCTCCATGGTTCGAGTGATCATGCGCCAGCCCTCCGGCAATCCGTTCCGCGGGCTCGGTCCCCCCGGCATACTCCGAAGATCGCACCCCGCGACACCCGGCACATCGCCCACCGGGACCGCCCCGACTCCCCCGAGCGACGGAGCCGACTCGCCCCGGAGACCGACGAACGGCCTGCCAGGAACGGCCCCCGGCACCGCCGATGCGCCTCCCGCCCTCCACGGGGCGGCGGAGCGTCTGGGTTCCGGAACGGTGTTACGCGGCGCCTTCGTGACGTAGCCACACCCGCACCCGCTCGTCCAGCTCGGCGGCGGGCCGGACATCACGGGCCTGGAACCGGGCCAGGTCCGACCGCATGGACCGGACAGCTTTGACGGTACGGGACGACCGGATCCCGGTCATGACGTCGAGCGCGCCGTGCCAGGTGGCAGCCTGTTGCTGGGCGGGCTGGGAGGCCGCCCCGCGCGCTTCGGGGGTCGCAGGCAAAGGGGCGGCCGGTCTTGACGTCAACGCAGTGCTTGTGTGACGCGCTGGCCCAACGTCTCGTCGTGGAGGGCGCCGATCGTTCGCCAGGCGGCGTCGGAGACTTCTTCGGCCTGGAGTTCGCCGATGTCGGTGGTGGTGCGGAAGAGGAAGCGGAAGTCGAAGTGCTGGTGGGCGGGCTCGCCCTTGGCGGGGTTGGCGTCGATGGGGTGGATGTCGATGTGGAGCGGAGTCTCGCCGTGCGGGGTGACGACCTGGGGCGGGATGCCGGTCTCCTCTGCGAGTTCGCGGCCGGCGGCCTGCAGGAGCGTCTCGTCCGAGGGCTCCAGATGGCCGCCGGGCAAAAGCCAACTCTGGGTCACGTTGTGGAGAATGTGCAGGATGCGGCTGTCGGGGCCGACGAGGATGGCCCCTGCGGTGACGTGGCCGGGCAGGGTCTTGCGATTGGTGAGGTCGTCGCCGTCGTCCAGGAGGTCGAGGACGACGCCGAGTTCGCGCTTGTCCTCGGGGTGTTCGTCGAGGTAGGCGGCGATGGTGGTGCGGATGTGGTTGGCCGTGATGGTCATGGTGATCACCTGTTGAAGTAGGAGAGCCAGGTCGCCGCGATCGCTTCGCGGTCGGGTGCGGGGACCTCATGAAGGCCGGGGGCGAGGTCGCTGCGGGTGATCATCCTGATCGCGGCGAGGATCTCGGCCTGGACCAGGAAGATGAACGGCCCAACGCTGGCGCCGTGGATGAAGTTGACGGCATTGCCGCCGTTCGCCAGATAGAAGTAGTGCCCGGTGGTCTGGTAGCGGGTGACGTGGTCGCCGACCTGGGTGCGGGTGTAGACGTCGGGCAGTCCGGCGAGGTCGAGCTCGTCCTCGCTGCTGGTGACGGTGGCGATGTAGGCGCCATTACGCAGGTGGGAGAAATCCTCGCCGCGCAGGGAGACGGCGCCGGTCGCGCAGAGGACCAGGCCGGCGCCGGTCAGGGCGGCTTCGCGGTCGCGGGCGACGGTGAAGCCTTGGGAGAGGGCCTGGGTGCGGCGGACGGGGTCGATGTCGAAGACGGTGACCTGGACGCCCTTGGCATGTAGGAGCCGGGCGATCGAACTGCCGAGCTTGCCGAAGCCGATCACCAGGGCGGGTCGGCCGTGGAGGATGTCACCGCGATCGCGCATGACTGCCTCCGTGGAGAAGACGACGGACTGGCCGACGAGGAAGTCCTCGGGGTCCTTCAGCGGGGAGCGGGCGACGGAGACGACGGGACAGGGCAGTTTGTCGATGTCCTCGTAGCGGCGGTGCCCGTTCTCGGTGTCCTCGATCACCCCGGCGAGCCGGCCGGTGAAGCGGTTGTGGACGTCGGCGAGGCTGGGGGCGAAGTAGCCGCCGATGTCCAGCAGGGTGACCGTCTGGTCGGCGGCACGGGATTCGAGGTAGTCCAGAGCGTCGTCGGCCTGGGCGAACATTTCGCGGGTGAGCGTGTCGACCATGTGCGTCTGCTCGACCTCGCGCTTCGCGGCCGGGTGGACGGACTTCGGCTTGGGCAGCACCGCGGTGAGGCGGGTCATCGCGGCGACCGCGCGGACGAATGCGGGACGCTCGGCCAGCAGATGCGTGATGAGGAACGACACCGTCTGCTCACCCGGTGCGAACTGGGCGGCGATCCGGGCGAAGTAGGCGTCCAGCCGGGCGCGTTCGAAGGTTTCCATGGCAGTTCCCTCTCATCCGTTCCGTCCGGGGGGGCCGTGCGAGGAGATGCGGGTTCAGCGGGTGCGGGCGCGTCCGAACAGCAGCCGGTCGGCTGCGAGCGCTGCGTCCAGGTAGGCGTCGACCTTGGCGGCGTCAGCGGACTGCGGCAGAGGGTCCAGCCCGAGCAGGAGGATTACCTCGCCGCTGCGGGCGACAACTTCGGTTCCAGGACCGACGGGTGGGCAGCCGCAGCCGCCGGAAGGCGCCGGGCAAGTGCACCAGCACTTGGTCGCCGACGACCTGCAGGCGACTCCAGCTCTGGGACGACCTCCCGGGCGCCGGCCAGGGTACACGCTCATGCTGTCGTGCCTCCCGTGGCCTTGAAGCAGGACCAGACAAGCTTCCCGACCGGAGTGCGGTCCTCGACTCCCCAGCCGTCGGCGAGCGCGTTCACCAGGATCAGCCCGCGTCCGGAGGTGTCCGTGTCAGCGGCCTGCCGGGCTTCCGGGTGCTGGCGGCGGCTGTCGTGCACTTCCAGGCGTACGACTTCCTCGTCGGCGTCGAGCTTGACCAGGAAGCCGTGTCCGGGGGCAGTGCCGTGGACCAGGGCGTTGGTGGCGAGCTCGGAGACGCAGAGCCGGACGTCCTCGGCGCGGTCCGGCAGGCCCCAGTCGGCCAGGGCTTCTGCGGTGAAGGACCGTGCCTGGCCGACCGACTCGGGCCGCCCGTCGAAGAACCGCTGGGTCGTCTTGGTCATCACGGTCCTCATGACTCGGCGTCCAGGACGCGGGTGGTGCCGGGGTGGCGGCGACGGACGGGACCGCTGCGGGAGACGGAGTGGTGGGCCGTGCGGGGCTTGCGGACCAGCAGCAGCCGCGAGCCGACCGCCTCGATCCGCCGCCCGCGTTCAGCGGCTATGACCTTGGGCCCCAGGTGCGACATGGCCGGGGCGACGACGCCATAGACGTCCGGCAGCGCGAGCACGTCCATCAGCCCGGTGAACGCCGCCGAGGCGGACCCGGCAGACGCGTCGCGGTCGGTGAAGACGCCGAACAACTGCAGTTCGTGGCTGCAGCAGTACTCGGCGAGCGAGGCGACCAGGGCGTCCTGGCGCGCTTGGGACACCCGCACCAGCCGCAAGAAGCCGTAAACGACCGGGCCGCTGACCGGGCGATGCTCCGTGAGGGGTTCCATGCTCGGGACCGTCCAAAACGACTCGACAAGTGGTGACGCTCCGATCGTGGCGTCCGACCGACTCGCGGCCAATCACCGGCCGTTCTACTTCCGTTCCACTTCCGTCCCGCCGATTGCACGGATCTGGTTCGATGACCGATGGAAGGGAGCGATGTGTGGCGACCGTGCACCACTGGACCGGCTTGGAGGCCAAGGCCCTGCGACTGGCTCTGCGGATGAGCGTGCGGGCCTTCGCCGAGCATCTCGGCCTGGCCGTCGCGACCGTCTCCAAGTGGGAGAGCAAGCTCACCGCTACCCAGCCCAGACCCGACACCCAGGCCATCCTCGACACCGCGTTGACTCGGGCGGACGCCTCGGCCCAGCCGCGCTTCGAAACGCTTCTGTCCGAGTTGACCGGCACCGTGGTCGTCACTCGGCGCCGGGGTATCCTCTCAGGGCCCCGGGCCTGGGAGTACGAGTCCTGGGCCGACGACCTGGACCGGGTCGTGGTGGCCCTCTCCCAGCAGGATTTCACCTTCGCCGACAGCCTGATCGGCCGGTGGCTGGGCCGCTTCAAAGCCCCTGAACTGGACGAGAAGGGCCTGTATCTGTTCGCCCGCTCGACCGCTCTGCTCGGCGATCTCAAGCGCTACCAGGGAACTCTCGTCGGACTGCTGTCGGCCCAACACTCCTATGCCGACGCGCGCGAGGTCTTCACGCAGCTCGCAATCCCCCGCCGAGTTGCCCAGCTCGACCTGTCCCTCGCGATCGTCATGGAGATGTCCGGCAAGCTGGAGATCGCCGCCCGCAGCTACGAGACCCTGGCTGTCGACGACCGGCTCTCTCCCCGCGACCGCGCGAGGGCCCGCCTATGGGTGGGGACCGCGCTGAGCAAGGACGGCCGACACGACTACGCGACCCGTGTCATGATCGCCGCGACCCGTGACTTCGAGGACCTCGCCGAACCCGATGACTGGTCGGTGGCCCACCAGAAACTTGCTCTCGCCCGCCGTGGTGCCGGCGACCTCACGGCTGCATTCCGGTTCCTGGACGTCGCCCGCACCACGGGCACCGCACGGTCCCCGATGCAACAGGTGCAGCTGACCACCGCTCAAGCCCACATCCTGCGCACCGACCCCGCCACCCGTGACGATGGCCTCCGTCTTCTCGACGAAGCCGCTCGGATAGCGGCACAGTCCGGCCTCGGACATCAACTACGTAGCATCGAGGCCATCAGACGGACATGCGAGGGAGCCTTCAAACCCCTACATCACAGACCAGGGAGCAACGAGTGGCGGACGGACGACCGCAGGGAATCACCGAGGACCAGCAGCAAGCCGCTCAGCTGATCTGGGACTACCACCACATGCGTCACGAACCCCGCCCATGCGACGCGGCCATCGCGCTGGGATGCAACGACCTCGGCGTCAGCACCTACGCTGCCCACCTGTACGAGACCGGCCTCTTCCCCACCCTCGTGTTCACCGGCGGCAACAGCCCGGCCACCAGCAGCGTGTTTCCTCGCGGTGAGGCGGTGCACTTCCAGGAAAACGCTCGGGCGCTCGGCGTTCCCGCCCACGCGATACTGCTGGAGCCGAAGGCCGCGAACACCGGACAGAACATCGCCTACGCGCGCGATGTTCTCACTTCGGCCGATGTCCGGCCACGTTCCGTGCTACTGGTCACCATGCCGTACATGGAACGACGGGCCTTCGCCACATGCCGCAAGCAGTGGCCCGAGGTCGACGTGGTGTGCGCCTCCGCCCCGTTGTCGTTCGACGCCTACCTCAAAGCCATAGGCGACGAGAAGACTGTGATCAGCATGATGGTCGGCGACTTGCAGCGGGTGATCGAGTACCCGGAACTCGGCTTCGCCATCTCCCAGTACGTCCCGGAGGACGTGCATGCAGCCTACGAATCCCTCATCCGTGACGGCTTCACCGACTACGTCATCGCTTCCTGACCTGCCCGCCCCGGGCGGGTTGTGTGCCGTCCACCAGCCGAATTTCCTGCCCCGGCTGACCACGCTGGCCAAGCTGTTCGCGGCGGACTACTGGATCGTCCTGGACGACGTGCAGTTCACCCGCCGCGACTACCAGCACCGAGCCCGCCTTGCGAACCTCCATGACCCCGCCGGTCAGCAGTGGCTTACCATCCCCACCCGCCTGCCGAGCGGACGGCCCACCCTCATCCGCGACGCCGTGATCGACGACCCGGACCTGGCCCGCCGCAGGACCGCAGGGATGCTGCGGCAGTGCTATGGGGCCAGCCCTCACTGGCCCGCCCTCGCCGAGGCCCTGGATCCGGTGCTGGATGCATTCGACACCGGCAAGACCGCGCCGGTTGCCGAGGCTTCCACCCGCGTCCTGCTGGACCTGCTGGGCTGGAAGGGCCAAGTCCTCACCAGCAGCCGTCTGCCGGCCCGGCCGGGCCGCTCCGTCCGGCTCGCAGACCTTTCCGCGGCGACCGGCGCCCGCGCGTATCTGTGCGGGACCGGTGGCATGACCTATCTCGACCCCGACCCGTTCATGGTTCGGAACATCGCCGTGGCCTCGTTCCGGCCGCCGACCACCGGCATCTGGTCCTCCGGCCGCCGCCTCAGTGCCCTGTGGGCCTTGGCCACCCTGGGGCCGAACGCCGTGGCAGCCCGCCTCCGGGCTCTCGCGACGAGCCGGGCAGCCGTACCGCCCGGCGCCCCGGTGCTACGCGGCGCCTTCGTGACGCAGCCAGACCCGCGCCCGCTCGTCCAGCTCGGCGGCGGGCCGGACGCCACGGGCGTGGAACCGGGCCAGGTCCGACCGCATGGACCGTACGGCCTTGACGATTTGGTACGACCGGACCCCGGTCATGGCGTCGAGTGCACCGTGCCAGGTGGAACACGCCTGCTCGATCCTGCCCTGGCTCAACTGAGCATGGCCTTCGAAGGTGGCCGACAGCGCCGCGACCCGCTGGTGGTGTGCCGTGCTCCATCGGCGCCGGGCGGCGGCGTAGTGAGCTTCGGCAGCAGAGTGATCGCCGATGCGGACGTTGATCGCGGCCCGGTGGTAATCCACCGTGGAGGCCGGGAATCCCCAGTTCCTCGCCCATCCGGTGATGTCCGCTACCTCGCCGGTGGCGGCGAGTTCACGGGCGCGGTCCGCCTCTCGTAACGCCTCGGCCCCTTGCTGGGAAGCGGCGAGGGCGCGGGCTCGGCAGCTGACAAAGAGAGCCTGAGTGGAGGGGTCCGTTCCACGGCTCAGCCGGAGTGCGGCATCGGCCATGCCGAGGACGTGTTCGGGGCGGCCGTTGTCCATACCGTGCTGCGCGAGAATCCGCAGGACGTACGCCTGATCGAGTGGAGCCGAGCGGCGGGCCAGGCCAAATGCCTGAAGGTAGTAGCGCTGGGCGAGCCCGTGTTCACCCGCGTCGAAGGCTTTCCACCCCGCGAGGTAGGCCAGGGACCCGGCCGCGGAATACATCTGCCGGTGCAATGCCTCGGACTGCCACCGCGCCCGGCACAGGCGGGCGACATCGTCCACGAGGTACTGCACGACGGCACCGCGCCCGTGCTGACCGCCATGGCGCTCGTCGATCCTGGTGAACATCGCCACCATGTCCCGTACGGTCGCGATCTCCGCCGCCCCGGCGATTCCCCCGCCGAGGGCCCGCGCGGTACGCGCCTCCATCTCCCCGGCCACGCCGAGTGGGAGGGCCGCACCCGCGACGGAGTAGGCGGATGTGGTGAGGAAGCTGCGGCGCTCGATGTCGGCCCTCCCGAGTTCCCCCAGCGTCTCCACCGGGTCACTGTCGACGGTAAGCCCGATATCGGCCGGGTCGGAAGAGGCGGTGTCGGACAGGCCGAGGGCGTACGGAGTCAGAACCCGGCCCAGTTTCCGGCTGAGAGCCTCACACAGATACCGGGCCGTCGCGGGCGCCGGAGGTGTGCCGCCCACCCAGTAGCACACCGTCGACCTGCTGGTACGCAAGCTCGTGTCACCTGCGGCGACGGCTATCCGGACCACGGCGCGGGCGACCGCATCGTAGGTGAGGCCCGACTCCTCGATCACCCACGCCAAGCGCAGGTTGCGTGACCGGCTCATGACCGTACGTTAAACCCGCTCACGCCGGTTGGGCCCGCCAATCAACACGTTCAACGCGCGGCTCCCTGTCGACCGATGTCGGCAAGGCCCGTGACTACGTTCACTTGTTGCGATCCCGGGCTTCCAACAGAAGCGCCCCGCCGAGCCGTATAGCGACGGCCCGGCGGGGCTGTGACCAACCAGCTTGCTCAGGAACTGATCAGCCATATGCGTGATGCTATCGCCCGCCTCTTCACCCACCTCGGCTTACGTGCCGCCCCGCCCGTCCGGGAGTCCGCGCCCTGCCCGCCGCCGATGAGCCCGTGGTCCCGGCCTTGGACGACCCCCACTCAGGGGCAGGCGCAGGCCATCCTCAGGGCCCGTGCGGAGGTCGAGCGGACCCTAGAACTGCTCCGCCCCGTCGTCGGCCCGCCGCCGCGCCACATGCTGTACGTAGCCCCTCAGGGTCTGGCCTTCCGGGAACCCGTACCGGTGTTGACCAACGGGCCGTCGCCCGGGTGGGGGTGGCTGCGGTGATGCTGGAGAGTCTGCTCGCCGCGCCGCCCCCGCCCCGTACCGAGGTGTGCTGCGTCTGCGGACGGCACACCGCGACCCCCGTGGAAGTCGGCTATGTGGAACGGGCCAGCGGGCCCGGCCGGGTGCAGTACGCGTGCCCGCAGGACGCCACCCGCCGGACGCCCGGGCCCGTACCGGGGGAACTCCCGTGACAGAAGGACACCACCTCCCCCGCTTCCACGGGCGCGTCGTCCCCTGAGTCACGCCCTGGTCGGGCACGCCGAACCTCGTCGAACCCCTCGTACTCGACCCCGTACGGCGGCGGATCGGCTACACGGACGAGACCGTGCACGACCGGACCGACGACGGTGTCCTCCTCGCCCGGGGCCGGGGCCGCCGGGCCACCGATGTCGCGGGCCGTCCGCTCTACGATCAGCTCGACCCGCGCCGCCAGCGGAAAGCGACCGCCCGGCTGCTCTGCCAGGTCTGCGGACGGCGACCGCCCCCGCACCCCCGGGGACCTCTCTGGCTGCTGCCCGACGACGCCGGACGCCTCCCCGAAGGGGAACTCACCGTCACCCCGCCCGTCTGCCCGTCCTGCGCCGCGCTCGCCGTCGAGCAGTGCCCCGCCCTCCTGCGCGGTCATATCGCCGTACGAGTGCGCTACCCCCGCGCCTGGGGGTACGCGGGCGTCCTCCACCACCCCGACACCACCCGGCGGCACGGCCTGCGCCCGGCGGACGACCCGGTCCGGCTGCCGTACGAAGACCCCCGCCTCCGCTGGCTGCTGGCCGATCACACCGTCACCCGTCTCATCGGCTGCGTACGGGAGCCCATCCGGTGACCGTCGCCCCCGTCGTCCTCGCCGTCGTCACCCACGGCGCCCGGGTGCTGCTGGTCCGCCGCAGAATCCCGGAGGGCACACTCCTCTGGCAGTTCCCCGGCGGCAAGGCAGAACCCGGCGAACCCCCGCACGCGACGGCCGTCCGCGAGACCCGCGAGGAGACGGGCCTCACCATCACTGCGGGCCCGGTCCTCGGCGAGCGCCACCACCCCCGTACCGGACGCCGTCTCGTCTATCTCGCCTGCGCCCTGGTCCGGGGTACCGACACCACCGCGCGGGTCGCCGCGCCGCGCGAGATCGACGCCGCCGTCTGGGCACCGTTCGCCGAACTCGACCACCGCATACCGCACGGCATCTATCCACCGGTGCGGCGATATCTCGCCGCGAGCACGGCGCAGCAGGAAGGATGAGCAGAGATGACCATCGCCCTCACGAGCCCGGGGGACGCTCCCGTCCGGCCCGGCTCCCCGCCCCCGACCCGCCATCACGTCAACGGCCGACCGGCCGGATCCGGAACGCGTACAGCCGTCGGACGACCCGTCGCAGCCGGGTGTGACCACGACTGGGTGGGCTGGAGCGGCAAGGTCCGCTGCCGTCTGTGCGGGACCACCCGAGAGCTGTAAGCGGAACCGACATTGCCGGGGCCGCCCCCGCGGCGCCCCCGGCTCCGAAAAGGAGAAGAACATGACCGAACGCCTCGGCTGGGACGGTTTACCGCCGGGCCTGCGCGCCGGGATCGAGGAGCGGGTGGGGGCCGTACGGAACGCGGCGACGGTGGCCGACGGGCTGAACTGCCGGTTCGCGGCGACCGTCACTACCGAACGGCACGGCGCCCTCTTCCTCAAGGGCGTACCCGACGACGCGACCGACGAGGCCGCCGCGCTCCACCGCGAAACTCTGCTGAACCACGCCGTCACAAGCGTCGGCCCCGAACTGCGGTACGACATTCGTACGGACGGCTGGCGTGTCCTCGCCTTCGACCGGATCGACGGACGCCATGCCGACCTCGGCCCCGGCGGCCGCGACCTGGACGCGGTCCGCGACGTACTGGACCGGATGCGGGGACTCCGCCCGCCGACCGGGGCCGACGTACCGCCGCTCGCCGAGCGCTACGCCGGGTTCCTCGATCCGGGCGACGCCGAACTCCTCGCCGGAGAAACCCTGCTGCACACCGATACCAACCCGCACAACATCCTCGTCGCCGACGCCCGGACCCGGACCGCGCGCGCGTACGTCGTGGACTGGGCCATGCCCGCGACCGGCCCCGACTGGGTCGACGCCGCGTACACCGCCGTACGCCTCATGGAATGCGACCAGCCGCCCGGCACCGCCCTCGCCTGGCTCGCGACCCTCCCGGCCTGGCGGACGGCCGACCCCACCGCGGTCCGGGCCTTCGTGACCGCCGTCTGCCGCCACTGGACGGCCGTCATCGGCGAACGGGACGCGGAGTCGGCGAACCGCCGTTACCGACTGCTGCTCGTATGAACCGGCGCTTCAACCCCGGGGTCGTTGATCGGGGGCACCGGCGTCAGACCCTTCCTGGATGATCTGACCATGCTGAGTGCGACCAACGAACGCGGCCTCGTGGTGAGAAACCCCTCCGAGCCCGCCATCGGAACGATGCTGGCCGGACTCCGGCGAGGAAACACCTTCATGATCCTCGACCGGACGGACGAGGAACGGCCCGGCAGTTGGTACATCCAGGTCCTGCTTCGGGAGAACAACACCTACCAACTCGAGTACCGGGACGGTGTGGCCGAGCTGCACTATCAGACGATGACGGTCTCCCAGGAGAAGGTCCTCGGAGCGCTGCTCGGCTGGACCGGGGCGAAGAACGACTGGCGGGACGCCTTCAACTGGAACAACATCGCCGCCGAGTTCGGCCCCGGGGAACGTGATACCCGGAGCGGCTGACGGGTGCGGAGGGGACCTCGTCGCCGTGGCCGGTCCCGCCTGCGGGCGGGCCACGACAACTTCGGACGGATCGGTTTCCGGCATGCCGCCCATCATCGAGGAGCGGTCCGCGGAGGGTCATGAGTCGGTCAGCGGTGTCGCTCCCAATATGCGGCGAACGGCACCGCGGCGGCCAGGGCCCGGTCCCGATACGACCGGTACTCCGTGAGCGCGCCCGGAGGCATCGGCTCACCTCCGACGAACGCCCCCGTCTCGGTGTAGTGCATCCGGTAGACATCCCGGTCGTCGAAGATCCAGAAGTCGTGGTCGGGCAGCCCCGTGACCGAGTGCTCCGTCAGGTCGATGATCCCGATGGACTCCCCGGCCTTGATATTGCCGGGGTACGCGGAGAGCTCGTACCGGAGGTACTCCGTCAGCGGTGACCGCAGCACATGGACGCGGGAGACCTGCTTGCCCTTGTCGGTCATCGACCGTACCCAGGGGTTGTCCGCCCACTCCGGGCCCATGTCCGCACCGGACAGGAACCGCGCGATCTCCTCGCGCTCCTCCTCGATGTCGTACTCGTCCAGGGTCTCCAGCCGGAAGGCGGTCCGCTCGAAGTTCTCGAAGAGGGCCCCGAACTCCTCACCCGTGATCAAGAAAGCGCTCCTCTGGTCTCGCCGGTCACCTCGTGCCGATCGTGCCGATGCTCTCGGCCCCGCGCGGCGCGGGTCAAGGAGCCGGGCTTTCCGGGACGGGAAAGACGAAACGGGGGCGTACGGACCGAAGTCCGTACGCCCCCGCCCTCGTACACCCCTTCCTGTAGGTGTACGACCGCCGCCCCGGGCGCCGCCGACCGGGGCCCGGAGCGGCGGGGTCTAGACGAAGAGGCTGAGCGCCGCCGCGACCGCGAAGCCGACGACCGACAGGACGCACTCCAGGACGGTCCACGACTTGAGGGTGTCGCGCTCCGAGATGCCGAAGTACTTGGCGACGATCCAGAAGCCGCCGTCGTTGACGTGGGAGGCGAAGATGGAGCCCGCCGAGATGGCCATGATCACCAGGGCGAGGAACGGCTGCGAGTGGTCGCCGCTCTCGACCAGGGGGAGGACGATGCCGGCCGTGGTGACGATGGCGACCGTCGCGGAGCCCTGGGCGACCCGGAGGACCAGGGAGATCAGGTAGGCGAGCACGATCAGCGGCAGGCCGACGTCCTCGAAGGTGTCGGAGAGGGCCTGCGCCACGCCGCTCGCCTTGAGGACGGCGCCGAAGACGCCGCCCGCGCCGACCACCAGCAGGATGTTGCCGACGGGCTTCAGGGACGAGGTGGAGACCTGCTCCAGGGACTTGCGGGACCAGCCGCGCCGGATGCCCAGCAGGTAGTACGCCATCACCAGGGCGATGGTCAGGGCGACGAACGGGTTGCCGAAGAACTCGATCACGGACCGCGGGGTGGACTCGTCCATGGCGATGGAGGAGAAGGTCGCGGCGAGGATCAGGACCAGCGGCGTACCGATGATCAGCAGGACGGTGCCGAGGGAGACCTCGGCCTCCGGGGCGCCCTTGCCGTCGGCGGCGCGTTCGGCGGCGACGGTGGCCTTGGCCTCCTCGGCGGCCTCCAGCATGTCCTGGGGGACGTCGACGTGGATGCGCTTGCCGATCCAGTCGGAGAAGACCCAGGCCGCGACGACGGCCGGGAGGCCGACGACGATGCCCATCAGGATGACCCAGCCCAGGGAGACGTCCAGCAGTCCGGCGGCGGCGACCGGGCCGGGGTGCGGGGGCAGGAAGGCGTGGGTCATGGAGAGACCGGCCAGCAGCGGCATCGCGTACAGCAGGATCGATTTGCCGGATCGCTTGGCTGCGGCGTAGACGATCGGCGCGAGGACGAAGATGCCGACGTCGAAGAAGACCGGGATACCGAAGATCACACCGGTCACACCCATGGCGAGCGGTGCGCGCTTCTCCCCGAAGAGGCCGAGGAGCCGCTTGCTGAGGACTTCGGCGCCGCCGGAGACCTCCAGGATCGCGCCGAGCATGGTGCCCAGGCCGATGATGATGGCGACATGGCCGAGGATGCCGCCCATACCGGTCTCGATGACCGAGGTGGCGGCGGAGCGCTGGATGGTGCCGAAGAGTTCGGTGACGGAGAGTCCGGCGGCGAGGCCGACGGCTATGGAGACGGCCAGCAGGGCGACGAACGGCTGGAGTCTGACCTTGATGATCATGACGAGCAGCAGCACGATGCCGAGCGCGGCGACGGTCAGCAGACCGGCGGTGCCGTCGATGAGGAGGAGGAGTCCTCCGGTGTGGGGCGGCGCCTCGGTGGCGGGCGCCGTCGCGGCGATGGTGGCGGTGGGCAACACGACAAACCCTTACGTCGGTGGAGGGGTTCTCGGGTACGGCGGACCGCGGCACGGCACTCCGGCGGCAGGAGCCGGGGAGACCGCACCGTGGTGCGTGGTGCGCCGGTGGTTCGGGAGGTGC
This sequence comes from Streptomyces sp. NPDC020875, assembly GCF_040641415.1. NCBI lineage: Bacteria > Bacillati > Actinomycetota > Actinomycetes > Kitasatosporales > Streptomycetaceae > Streptomyces > Streptomyces sp. NPDC020875. The sequence continues at coordinate 232,717 of NZ_JBFADP010000002.1, forward strand.
TTCAACAGGTGATTCAGGGGTTCACGGGTGAACGGGGAAACGCGGGCCACGCGGGGTGTGCGTGGGGTGTGCGTGAGACGGCGGGTGCGCGCGATGGGTGGTGCGCGCCGGGGACGCGATACGTACGAGGTGCGTACGAGTGCGATGCGTACGGCGGTACGAGCGGTGGGGACGCGTACAGGGGGCGCGTCCCGAAGTGGTGTGGCAGGGGCGGGCGGTGCGGCAGGGGCCGGGATCACCGCCCGGCGCGTACGGACGCCGGTTCGAGGGGGCGGCGTCCGGGGGTGTCACCGGCGGGCCGTTCAGGGGTCGGTCCGCCGGTGACGTCTCGGGTGGCGCGTCAGCCGAGGACGGCCAGCGCGTCGATCTCGATCAGCAGCCCGGCCGGGAGGCCGACGTACACGGTGGTACGGGCGGACGGCGGCGCGGTCAGGCCCTGCTCCTCGAAGTACGCGTTGTAGATCGCGTTCATCTCGGCGAAGTGGTCCACGTCGGTCAGGTAGACGCGCATCATCATCACGTCGTCCCAGCTCGCGCCGCCCTCCTCCAGGATCGCCTTGACGTTGGCGAAGGTCTGGAGGGTCTGCTCGCGCAGGGTCGGCCCGGCGGGCGTCGGGGGCTGGCCCTCGACGGCGGGCAGGAAGCCGACCTGCCCGGCGACCTGGAGGATGTTGCCCTTCTTGACGCCGTGCGAGAACTTCGCGGGCGGGGCGGTGTGGGTGGCGGGGGTGATCGCGATCTTCTCGGTCATGCGCTTTCCTTGTTCGTCGGCGGCTGGTGGGGTCCGGTGGAAGGTGTCATTGCGGGGTGACGGCCCCGCTGTACTCCCGGCTGATGGCGTCCGCGGTCCGGCGGACCAGCGGCAGCAGGGTGAGGAGTTCGTCGGCGGTGACGACGACATTGGGCGCGGAGACCGACATCGCGGCGACGACCTTGCCGCCCGCGCCCCGGATGGGGGCGCCGATGCAGTTGATGGACTCCTCGTGGCCGCCGAGGTCGGTGGCCCAGCCCTGGTCGCGTACGGTCGCCAGTTCCTTGAGGAACGCGGCGGCGTTCGGGGTCGAACGGGCCGTGTACATGGGGTAGTCGAGCCGTTCGGCGATCATCCGCCGCTCGGACTCGGGCAGATCGGCGAGGAGCAGCTTGGCGACGGCGGCGACGGTGATCGCCACGGGCTTGCCGATCCGGGAGTACATCCGGACCGGGTAGCGGCTCTCGACCTTGTCGATGTAGAGGACCTCGTTCTCCTCGTAGACGGCCAGATGGACGGTGTGTCCGATCTGTTCGTTGAGGGTGACGAGATGGGCGTGGGCGATCTCGCGGACGTCGAGGTTCTCGATCGCCTCCTGGGCGAGGGCGAAGAGCCGGGCGCCCAGCCGGTAGCGCTGGTCCTGCTGGCGGAAGACGAGTCCGTGGTCGTGGAGGGTCCGCAACAGCCGGAGCGCGGTGGATTTGTGGACGTCGAGGCGCTGCGCGACCTGTCCGAGGTCGGCGGGTCCCTGGGCGAGCAGCGGCAGGATGCTCAGCGCGCGGTCGACGGTCTGGCTCATGGCTTACGTACCTCCTCATCCACGGCTGAGGTCCAGCCGGGGCCGAGACGAAGTCTCTCCCAGGAGGCGTCGTCGAGTGCGGCGAGCCGGTCGGCCCGGTCGCGGTCGGGGGGCGTACCGAGGTCGCCGGGGACGGTGAGGGCGGCGGCGGCGGTGAGATGGCCGTGCCGCAGCCGGTCCCGGGCGGTCAGTCCGCGCAGGGCGGCGGAGAGGTATCCGGCGGCGAAGGCGTCGCCGGCGCCGACGGGTGCGACGACGTCCACGGTGGGCGCGGGGACGAAGACCGTCTCGTCGGTGCCGGTGCCGGGGTCGCGGACGTACGCGGTCGCCCCGGCGGCGCCCTGTTTCACGACCAGGGTCTCCGGCTCGGGCAGGGCGGCCCGGATCGCGTCGGGGCCTTCGATGCCCCAGGCGGCTTCGGCCTCGTCCTCGCCGACGAAGACGAGGTCGGCGCCGCGGGCGAGGTCGAGGAGTACGGGCCCGGCGTCGGCGTCCCGCCAGAGCTTGGGCCGGTGATTGACGTCGAAGGAGATCAGGGGCCGCCCGGCGCGGGGAAGCAGCAGTCCGCGCAGCAGCGCCAGGCAGTCGGCGGAGAGGGCCGCGGTGATCCCGGAGAGGTGGAGGACGCGGGTGCGGGAGACCAGGTCGTACGGGACGGTCTCGGGCGACATCGCGGAGGCGGCGGATCCGGCGCGGTAGTAGACGACCTCGTGTCCGGAGGCGGACCGGTCGGTGGCGGTGCGGAAGTAGACGCCGGTGGGGCGGCCGGGGTCGCGGGTGACGGCGGAGGTGTCGACGCCGTATCCGGCGACGGCGGAGACGAGGTGGTCGCCGAAGCCGTCGGCGCCGACCCGGCTGACCCAGGCGGCGCGGTGTCCGGCGGCGGCCAGGGCGCAGGCGACATTGGACTCGGCGCCGCCGATCGCGCGGGTGAAGGCGGGGACGTCGGCGAGGCGTCCGGGCACGGTGGGCAGGAACGTGATCATGGATTCGCCGAGGCAGGTCACCTCGGCGACCGGGGCCGTGGCATCCGTGCCCGACGGTTCGTCGGGTCCGTTCACGCTGCTCACCCTGGGGCTCCTCGCGGGGTCTGGGGCGGTCGGGTCCATTGACCCGGCACTGCGCCGGATGTTAGACAGCACCGAGCGTTATACGCAATGACCGTTGCAAATATTGCAACAAACCTGGTGACCGCATGACCGTACGAACCGAGGAGGCGTCCATGCCCGCCGATCCGCTGGGCCAGCTCCGCCATGAACGCGTGGACCACCGCTTCAAGGCGCTGCCCCCCGACGCCGACGGACTGACCGTCGCGGAGCTGGCGGCCGAGCGGCGCTCCTTGTTCACCGGCGGTTTCACCACCCCCGTACTGGCGCTCTCCGCCGAGTCCGTCGAGCACAACCTGGACCTCCTCCAGAGCTACTCCGAGCGCCACGGCCTGGTCTTCGCCCCGCACGGCAAGACGTCGATGTCCCCGCAGCTCTTCGCCCGCCAGCTGGAGCGCGGCGCCTGGGGCATCACCGTCGCCGTCCCGCACCAGGCCCGGGTCCTGCGGGCCCACGGCATCCAGCGGATCTTCCTCGCCAACGAGCTGGTCGACCCGGCCGCCCTGCGCTGGCTCTCCGGCGAACTGGACCGCGACCCCGACTTCCGGTTCGTCTGCTACGTCGACTCCGTCCGCGGCGCCGAGCTGATGGACCGGGCCCTGACCGAGGCCGGGGCCCGCCGCCCGCTGGAGGTCGTGGTCGAACTGGGCGCCGGGGACGGCGCCCGTACCGGGGCCCGTACGGAGGCCGACTGCGCGGCCGTCGCCGACGCGATCGCCGCCACCGCCACCCTGCGCCTGGTCGGCGTCGCCGGATACGAGGGCGAGGTCCCCGACGCCGACGGCGACCGGGTCCGCGCCTGGCTGCGCCGCCTGGTCGCGCTCGCCACCGACTTCGACCGCGAGGGCCGGTTCGCGGCCGGCTCCGATGTGGTGGTCAGCGCCGGTGGCAGCGCCTGGTTCGACGCCGTCGCCGATGTCTTCGCCGAGATCCCCGCCCTCTCCCGGCCGGTGCTCAAACTGCTCCGCTCCGGCGCGTACGTCTCCCACGACGACGGCCACTACCGCCATCTCACCCCCTTCAACCGGGTCCCCGACGAAGGCGCGCTGCGGCCCGCGTTCCGGCTCTGGGCGCAGGTCGTCTCCCGCCCCTCGCCCGAGCAGGCGTTCCTCAACGCGGGCAAGCGGGACGCCGCGTACGACCTCGACCTCCCCGAGGCCCAGGTCGTCCGGGACACCGGGACCGGCGAGATCCGCCCCGCCACCGGGATCGAGATCAGCGGCCTCTCCGACCAGCACGGCTGGGTGAAGACCGCCCCGGACGCCGATCTGGAGGTCGGTGACTGGGTCGGCATGGGCCTCTCCCACCCCTGTACCGCCTTCGACAAGTGGCAGCTCATCCCCCTCGTCGAGGCCGACGGAACCGTCACCGACTACATCCGCACCTTCTTCTGACAGGCGGGACGACGATGGACCTCCTCATCCGTGACACCCGGGTCGTCGACGGCTCCGGCGGCGCCTCCTACCGCGCCGACGTCCTGATACGCGACGGCCGGATCGCCGCGATCCGCCGCGAGGGCGACCCGGCGCCCGCCGCGCCCGGCGCCCGCGTCATCGACGCCGCCGGACTCGCCCTCGCCCCCGGCTTCATCGACATGCACGCCCACAGCGACCTCGCCCTGCTGCGCGACCCCGGCCACGAGGCCAAGGCCGCGCAGGGCGTCACGCTGGAAGTACTCGGCCAGGACGGGCTCTCGTACGCCCCCGTCGACGACGCCACCCTCGACGGCGTCCGCCGGGCCATCAACGGCTGGAACGGCGGCGGCCCCGGCGACGACTCCGTCGACTTCGACTGGCGTACCGTCGGCGAATACCTCGACCGGCTCGACCGGGGCATCGCCGTCAACGCCGCCTACCTCGTCCCCCAGGGCACCGTCCGGATGGCCGTCGTCGGCTGGGACGACCGGCCCGCCACCGACGACGAACTCACCCGGATGAAGCGACTCGTCGCCGAGGGCCTGGAACAGGGCGCCGTCGGCATGTCCTCCGGGCTCACCTACACCCCCGGGATGTACGCCCCCCAGGCCGAGCTGACCGAACTCTGCCGGGTCGTCGCCTCCTACGGCGGCTACTACTGCCCGCACCACCGCTCCTACGGCGCCGGGGCGCTGGAGGCGTACGAGGAGATGGTCCGGCTCAGCCAGGACGCGGGCTGCGCGCTCCACCTCGCCCACGCCACGATGAACTTCGGCGTCAACAAGGGGCGCGGCGGCGATCTGCTGGCCCTGCTGGACGAGGCCCTCGACCAGGGCGCCGACATCAGCCTCGACACCTACCCCTACACCCCCGGCTCCACGACCCTGGTCGCCACCCTGCCCAGCTGGGCCAGTGAAGGCGGTCCGGACGCGCTGCTGGCGCGGCTGCGGGACGACGAGACGGCCGAACGGATCCGGCACCACCTGGAGGTCGAGGGCTCCGACGGCTGCCACGGCGTGCCCATGGAGTGGGAGACCATCGAGATCTCCGGCACCGCGGACCCGGCGCTCGGCGGCTATGTCGGCAAGACCATCGAACAGTCCGCGAAGGAACGCGGCGAGGCGCCCTGGGTCACCGCCCGCGCGCTGATGATCGCGGACCGGCTGGGCTCCACGATCCTCCAGCACGTCGGCCACGAGGAGAACGTCCGCACGATCATGCGGCACCGGGTCCACACCGGCGGCAGCGACGGCATCCTCCAAGGCGCGAAGCCGCACCCGCGGGCGTACGGCACCTTCCCGCACTACCTCGGGCGGTACGCGCGCGAACTGGGCGTCCTCTCCCTGGAGGAGACCGTCGCCCATCTGACGTCCCGCCCGGCGGCCCGGCTCCGGCTCGCGGACCGGGGCCTGGTCCGCGAGGGCTACCGGGCCGACCTGGTGCTCTTCGACCCGGATACGGTCGCGGCGGGCTCCACGTTCGAGGCGCCGCGAACGCTGCCGACGGGAATTCCGTACGTCCTCATCGACGGGCGCTTCGTCATCGAGGACGGCGCCCGTACGGACGTCCTCGCGGGCCGCTCGATCCGGCGCACTCCGCGCCCCTGAAACCCCCCGTGCTGGGGCCCCACCGCCGTCGGGGCCCCGGCACGGGACCCTCCGGGGGTTGCCGGCGGTTCAAGCCCGAAGCCTCGGAGCTCCCCTCCAGCGTCGCGGTCTGCGGACCGTCTGTGGCCGTCGACAAGGCCGGGCGGCACGGCGAGGGGGCTCCGCTCGCGAAAAGGCTCGCCGCGACGGGGTCTACGCGCCCGGGAGGCCCGGGAGCAGGTCCGTGACCGGCGCCAGGACACCTCCCGGCGGCGGCTTCAGCAGATTGCGGTCGACCTCGCCCCCGTTCGTCGCCACCGCCCCCGCGCTCGCCGTCGGCGCCGCCTGCGCGGCCGTACCCGCTCCCGCCGCGCCCAGCGCCGCCAGCGCCAGTCCCGCGACGGTGAGGGCCCTGGACGGCCGGGCCTGCCGACGGTGCCTGCCGCGTTCTCCGTGATTGCTCATACCCCGCGCAACGCCCGGAACCCGGTCCGGGTCACGCCCCGGACGGCACTCGCACAGACGATCAGTTCGGACAGTTCCGGCAAGATCCGTTACCACCTACGGGGTACCGCGTTGTCAACGTGAAGGCCGCAAGCTCTGCGGCCGATGTTTCAGACTCTGCAAGGAGAACTACTGATGTCGCGTATCGCGAAGGCCGCCGCCGTCCTCGCCGGATCCGGCGCCCTGCTGGCCGGTGGCGCGGGCCTGGCCGCCGCTGACGCCGGAGCGCACGGTGCCGCCGCCAACTCCCCCGGTGTCGCCTCCGGCAACGTCGTTCAGGTTCCGATCAACATCCCCGTGAACGTCTGCGGCAACACGATCGACGTGATCGGCCTGCTGAACCCGGCGTTCGGCAACCAGTGCGCGAACACCGGTGGCGGCGCGTACTAATCACCCCGAGCCCCGAGCCCGAGGGCCTCGTCCCCCCGACCAGCCGGTCGGAGGGCGGGGCCCTCGGTCCTTTCCGCACCACACGGCCCCGGGGCCGTCAGGCGTAGCGGTACCACCGCGAGTGGTCCATCAGCTCGGACGGCGGTACGTCCCACGGCGGCAGCGGCTCGTCCAGCGCGAAGACCCGCCGGTGCTGGCGGTCCCCGCGCGGCAGCGCCGTCCCGGGCCGGTAGCCGGATTCGGGGTGGGCCCGCCGCCAGCGGTCCCACAGCAGGTCGATGAAGGCGTGGTGGAGCCAGAACACGGGGTCGTTGGGCGAGGTCGCGCCCAGCATCAGCCCGCCCACCCAGCGGTGGACCCGGTTGTGGGTACGCCAGCGTTCGGGGCTGCCCGCCGCCCAGCCCTCCATCGCGTTGCGGAAGCCGCCGCGTGCCGTGGAGTCCCAGGGGGGCGTGTCGTACTCCCGTTCCGTCATCGCCCGTGCCACGTCGTCGGCCGTGGGCAGGGTCAGCGGATCGGCCGGGCGGCCCAGGTCGCGGGTGAGATAGCGGCCGTCGGCGACCCGGGAGTTGATCGTCCAGCCCCCGGTGGCGTAGGCGAAGGGGCCGCTGGTGACCCGGCGGTCGCCGGGGCGGCCCGTACCGCCGAGGAGGTCGTCGGTCCACGGGGCCGAGGTGGGCGAGGCGTCCCGGGTCCAGTCCCAGTACGGCACGGTGACCCGGTCGTCGATCCGCTGGAGGGCGCGTTCGAACTCCAGCAGATAGCGGCGGTGCCAGGGGAAGAACGAGGGGGTCATATGGGCGGCCCGGGGGCGGAGTTCGCCGTCGGTGACGTAGAAGTCGCCGTGCATCCGGACGAACTCGTCGTACTCGCCGCGTCGCTTCAGCTCCAGCACCGCGTCGACCAGGCGCTTCTTCTCGGCGGCGGTCAGATCGCGCTGGTTCTTCCGGACCGGTACGCGGTTCTTCGGCTCGGTCTCAGCCACGGAGCACCACCAGCTGTGCCGTGCCCAGCTCGTCCACGGCGGCCCGCGCCGTCTCGCGGAGGGTGGGGAAGGACTCGTAGTGGTTGACCAGGCTCAGATAGCTGCCGTCGGCGCGTCGCATGATGTGCAGCGGGCGGCCGTCGATCCTGACCTCGATCGTCGGCGGCGCGGCACCCGTCCGGCCGCCGCCGCCCCGCTCAGCGGAACCGGAGCCGGAGCCGTGCCCCGGTCCTTCGGATCCGCCGCCGCCGCCGCCACCTCCGTCTCCGTGGCCGTGGACCGGGACGAACACGGTGGCGGAGCCCTCGATCCGGCGGCCCCGGTACACCTCCGAGAAGCGTTCCGGTGCCGCCGCCGAGCCCTCGCCGGGGCCGGTACCGCCGCCCGTCCGGAGCAGGGGCGCGAGCGCCCCGGCCGTCCCTCCGGCCACCGCCGCCGTGAACAGCGCGCGCAGTGCGATCCGACGGGTGGTGAGGGCGGTGACAGTGGTACGGAAGGTGCCGAGGCGGTCGGGGATGCGCATGGGTCGCCCTTCGCGATGTGTTCGATGACAGGGGGTGGAACCTGTCAACGACGCGACCGCGAAAGGGTTCCCCGTCCGGGTGGAACGCCGCGCACCAGAGGGATGGTTCGTATGACTATCGGTCCAGCAGAAGACCCGCAGCAGGTGCGCCGCGCAGCGTCGGGGTGAGTACGGCGACCTCCGGTAGTACCGGCTCCGGCTGTCCGTACAGCTCGGGCCGGGGCGCCGAGAGGGGCGCGCCCAGGGAGGCGCCGGGGGTCGTGAGCGACAGGTCGGCCGCCTCGGAGGCGATCCGGGCGACGCCGAGCTCGCGGTCCCCGAGGGGTTCGGTGACGGGTACCCCGGCCTCGGTGACGGGCAGTTCGGTGCTGAGCGGGACCCGGGGCAGCGCCCCGTACGGCAGCAGCCGCCCGGCGACGTGCGCCGGTGCCTCGGGGGCGTGCGGTACGGGTACGGGGACACCGGTGGCCAGTTCGGGGGCCGGGACCGGGAGGACGTGCTCCAGGCTCTCCAGCGGCAGGGTGACCGGTACGGACGGGGTCGCGGCCGCGGGCACGGCCCCCGCGCCCATCGCGGACGCCACACACGCCAGTACGGCGGCGACGGAACCCCGGGTGGTCGACTTCATGGATGGATCTGTCCCCTCTGCGCGCGGCGGCGCGCACCGGCGCGTGTCACCGGTCGGCCGACCGCCTGCTCTGCTTCTGTGGCGGAACAACGACCGGGGCGCGGGTGACAGTGCGAAGTTCCCCCGAACGCAGCAACGGCGCTACGGAGCACCCGGTATGACGCACCCTCGTATAACGGTGGATAGCCGTGGATAGCTCTGGATAGCCGGACAATGGGCGAAGATGGTCCGCCCCGACCCCGAGGAAGCCCCGGCCATGGACATTCCCGCGCCCCCCGCCCCGGCGGCCCCTTCCGCCGTACCCGGCCCCGCTGCCCCCGGAACGGCCGCCCCGGGATCCACCGGGCCCGCCCCGGCAGCCGCCGTACCCTCCGGCCTGCCCGATCTCGCCGATCCCGGCTTCTGGCGGCTGCCGCGCCCCGACCGGCTGGCCGCCTTCGCCCGGCTGCGGGCCGTCGGCGCCCCGGTCCGGTTCGGGCCGCCCGAGGGGCCCGGCGGCTTCCACGCGCTGGTCCGCCATGCCGACGTCCAGGAGGCGAGCCGTACGCCCCGGGTCTTCGCCAGCGCCCCCGGCGTCACCACACCCGAACCGGCGGGCTGGGTGAAGGCGCTGTTCGGCGACTCGATGGTGAATCTGGACGACCCCGAGCACGCGGCGCTCCGCCGGATCGTCGGCCGGGCGTTCACACCGAGGCTGCTGGCCGCCGCCGAGGAGAACGTCAGGGCGGTGGCGGAGCGGCTGGTGGACGAGGTGATCCGGGACCGGCCCGGCGACTTCGTCGCGGCGATCGCCTCCCGGCTGCCGTTCGAGATCATCTGCGATCTGATGGGGGTCCCCGGGCACCACCGCCGGGAGATCGCCCGCCGGATCGACGAGGCGTCGCGGGACATCGGCGTGGGCCGCGGGCGGCTTCGGATGCCGGGGCGGGGGCTGCGGGCCCTGGCCCATCTGCACCTCGTGATGGGCAAACTGGCCCGGGAGCGGCGCCGCGAGCCCCGGGAGGACCTGATCACGGCGCTGGTCACCGCCGATGTCGACGGCCAGGCACTGGACGCCCGCAGACTGGGGGCGTTCTTCTCCCTGCTGCTGGTCGCCGGGGTGGAGACCACCAGGAACGCGCTGGCGCACGGGCTGGTCCTGCTCGGCGACCACCCGGCGCAGCGGGAGCTGCTGGCCGCCGAGCCCGAGCGGTACGGGGACGGGGCGGTGGAGGAGATCGTCCGCCACTCGACGCCGATCATCCAGTTCCGCCGGACGGTGACCGCGGAGTACGCCCTCGGCGGGCGGGTGTTCCGGCCGGGCGAGAAGGTGGTGCTGTTCTACGCGTCGGCCAACCGGGACGAGGCCGTCTTCGCCGATCCGGACGCGTTCGACATCACCCGCTCCCCCAATCCGCATCTCGGGTACGGGGGCGGCGGCCCCCACTACTGCCTGGGCGCGCATCTGGCGCGGCAGGAGATGAAGGCGGTCTTCCGGGAGCTGCTGTCCCGGACGGAGAACCTGCGGGCGACGGGCCCGGCGGAGCTGATCGACTCCAGCTTCGACAACCGGGTGCGGGCGCTCCCGTTCACCTTCACACCGCGCCGCCACCGGGGCTGAGCCGCGCGGCGGTTCCGTTTCGGGCGGTACGGCCCCGGGGCGCGTACGGCCACCGCGCCCGGCGCCCGTACCGCCGGAACCAGGGCCCTACGGTTTCCCCGCCCGCCCCTCCGGATCCGCCGCCCCCGCCCCGGACGCCTCCAGCAGGACCTCGCCCGCCGCCGTGCGGACGTACAGCACGGACCGTCCGGCCCGGCGCCGCTCCAGCAGCCCGGCGTCGAGCAGGACCCGCAGATGCCCGCCCACCGAGCCCAGGCCCTGCCCGGTGACGGCGACGAGCTGGGTGGTGCTCATGGGGGTGCCCAACAGGGTCAGCACCCGGGCCCGCGCGGTGCCGAGGAGCGCCGCGAGACCCGCCGGGACGGGCCGCCGTTCGTGGTCCTCGGCGGGTACCCCGAGACAGGGGTAGACGACGGCGTACCGCTCCCGTCCCTCCCAGGAGACCCAGCCCTTCCTCGGGGTCACCGGCATGAAGAGCAGTTCGGCGTCGGGGGCGATCTCGCGCGGCGGATAGGCATTCCGGTTGACCTGGAAGCCCCGCTCGCCCAGCCAGCGCGTCCCCGGCCGCAGCGAGTCCAGTACGGCCGCCCAGCCGCCCCGGCCGACCCCGGCGGTGCGGGCGACCATATCGGCCTCCAGGACCCGCCGCCGCCGCTCCCAGTAGGGCCGTACGGTCTCCTCCCAGACCCAGGTCAGCAGTTCGACGGCGCGTTCGGGCAGCCGGTCGGCCCGTTCCAGCACGGCGGGGAGCGGGCCGCCGACGGAGACCCGGAGATCGTCCCTGGCCCGGTCGGGCGCGGTCTCCCCGACCCGGGCCACGGTCTCCTCGAAGCTCTCCCCGACGCGGGAGGTGGGGCAGACGAAGTCGGCGATCCAGGAGGTGCCGACCGCCGCGGCGACGAGCGGTACGGCCACCGGATCGGCCGCGACCAGGGCGCGGTAGCCGGGCAGATGGGTCCGCAGCCACTCCTGCTCACCGGGGTGCGCGCCGGTGCCGGAGTGCAGCAGTTGCAGTCCGGCGAAGGTCTCGGCGAACGGCGAGAGCGTGAACCGGCTGCGGGCCAGGGTGTCGGTGTCGATCTGCCATAAGCCCACGGGGACGACCTTTCGTGTGTCGGCGAAAGAGTAACCATCTCCGAGCTGCGCTCCGAGACTTCGACGCATGCGCAGCTACCGCACCCTGCTCCGGACCCCCGAGTTCACCCCGTTCCTGCTCTCCTTCGCGGTATCGGCCGCCGCCCAGACCATCGGCGGACTGGCCCTCGGCACCCTGGTCTTCCGGGCCACGGGCTCGCCGCTGCTGACGGCGATCAGCATGTTCGGGCCACATCTGGCGCAGCTGCTGGGGGGCGCGTTCCTGCTGTCGGGCGCCGACCGGCTGCCGCCGCGCGCGGTCCTGACCGGGCTCTGTCTCGTCTTCGCGGCCGGTACGGCGGTCCAGGCGCTGCCCGGACTGCCGATGGGCGCGGTCTTCGCCGTCGTACTGCTCCAGGGTCTGGTGTCGTCCCTGGGCGCGGGGGCCCGCGGCGGGCTGCTGACCGAGCTGCTGCCCAGGGACGGCTACGTACTGGGGCGTTCGGTCTACAACATGCTCTGGGGTCTGACGCAGATGGGCGGCTTCGCGACCGGCGGCGCGCTGCTCACCCTGCTGTCCCCGGGGCAGTGTCTGCTACTGGCGTCGGCGCTGTATCTGGCGGCGGCCCTGGTCACCCGGCTCGGTCTGACCGCCCGCCCGCCGCGGACGGGCGGCTCCTCGGTCGCGCACTTGTCCTGCGCCTTCCAGCAGCGGGTCCGGAAGCG